>CACCWT010000015.1 GCA_902549785.1 uncultured Pelagibacteraceae bacterium | reverse complement strand
TATACATTTAAAATTTATTTTAATTCAATAAGTATTAGTTCTTATGCCTATAATGAATTATTCATTAATTATCAATTTGGTTTTATAAGAAGAGGATTGCTTGGCCAAGCTTTCATTTTTTTAAATACAAATATAGATATTGAGCCGATACTCTTTTTTACATCAGTATTCTTTATACTTTATGTCTTGCAGATCATATTGTTTTTAAAAATATTTAAAAATTTTTTTATATCAAATTTCGTTTTATTGATTTTATTATTTTCACCAGTTTTTATACTATTTAATATTTATGACCCAAACATTTATTATGTAAAGGATATATTTATTAAAGTTTCAATCTTATTTCACGCATTTGTATTTATTGAAAAAAAAAAAAATGGCAACTATTCTAATTATCTAAAATCACTTAAGTTTTTAATAATACCTACAATAATTGTTGTAAGTTTGATTCATGAATATCAGTTTTTTTTTGTTGGTGTTCATTTCTTAATTTCTCTAGGTTTTTGTAATAGTAAAAAAAATTTTATTTATTTATTAAAGATATATTCAATAATTTTAATACCGTTCATTTTGGTAATCATTTTTATAGGGAACGAGAGTCAGTATTATGAATTGAATAATTATCTTGAAAGATTTAATGTAAAACTTCACCCACAATTAAAAGGAGGATTATACACAGCTTTCGGAGGTTTCTACAAATGGCATTTTCACTATTTTAACTATAATCAATTTGTTAAGTTATTTTTAAGTTTTATTTTAGGAATAATCATTTTTTACTATATTTTTCATAAATTTATGGAAAAAAAAATAATTAAGATAAACTCTAATTACCAAAAAAAATATCTTCTTTATTTTCTTCCTTGTTTACCAATTTTCATATTGGCCCACATTGACCATGGCAGAAATATTAGTCTCATAAGCACAAACTTGGTAGCTTTTTATTCAACCTTTTATTTTAATGAGAAGAAATATAATAATTATATTTTAAATTTTAGATTAAAATTTACTAAGCAAGTCATATTATTAATTTTTATAATTTTTTATATATTTATGTGGAAACTAGATCAATACGCTGGATACTCAATGCGTGATCAAAATAATATGATATTTGAAAGTTCACTATTTTCAGAAATTAAAAAATTGATTAATTTTTTATATTACTATGTTGATAATAATCTCTTTGAATTACCTGATTTAAATATTTAATTTCTTTCCGATTAAAAAATAATGTTTTTCTTTTTTAAAAATATTTCCTTTATAAAATTTGTTTTCAATCAATTGGAATTTATACTTTAGTTTTAACTTTAAGATCAGTTTTTTGAAATATTTCAGATTATTTATATCTTCAAAATTTTCTTGGAATGAAATCAAAATATATTCATATTTTATCATTTCTAAAATTAATTTTGCCCTAAAACTTATTGGGGTTTCTGACAATGACCAATTTGCTATAAAAAGGGAATTTGAAATAGATTTCTTATTTTTGGATTTTTTAAATTTATCTACTAAAATATAGTTTTTTTTAAAGTCATATCCAACATTTAATTTATTAAGTTTAAGATAATAATACTGAAGAAAGTTTACTAATTTTGTATCAAAAATTGTATAGTTTATGTTCCTATTAATTTTTGAAAAAATTCTTGCCATACATCCATATCCTCCTCCAAACTCAAAAACATTTTCTATTAATTTTAGGTTTAAGTTTAATTTATTGACTATTATACTTAAATGATAGACATGATTAATTTTGTTACCAGAACTTTCTGGGTACAAAAAGTACCTAACTGGGTCACCAACATTATCCTCAATTAGTATTTTCTTGTAAAACTTCCAATTTTTATCCTTTTTAAGGATTTTAAGTTCTTTCCATATAAATAACCTATTATGTACAAAAAACATCTTTTGTATAAATGGAAATCTCAAAAAATTTTTTAATTTCTTTTCATTTATAATTTTAAAAATTTTTTTATTAAAAATTAAATGAGTTTTTTTTAGATTTTTTTTAGAATTATAATCTTTAAGAAGTTTTTTTTTTATAAAATTAGTTATTTCTTTATCTTCAAACTCAACTTCTTTCATATTGTTGATGTAAAAAAAACTAAGATTTTCTAAAAGTTTTCTGATTATTTTTCTTAACATTTTTTAATATAATAAATAATAAAATGATAGTTCCTATATAAAATAATTTAAAATTGTAAAATGATATAATTAGTAAAAAAATCAATGCAAACAAAAAAATATAATACAATCTCATGAGTGATGGTATAATATTCAGAAAATAAATTCTAAATACAAGCAATATTAATTCCTTGATTAATATCAATACCGAAATTTTTGTAAGTGTTTCTCCAGTCGATGTTAAATATATAATACCAAATAGAAAAAAAGGTAAAAAAGTTATTTCAATTTTAAAATTAAGCTTTGAAAGTTGATCCGCCTCATATTTAGTTACTAATATGTGTGATATACATGAGAAAATTGCAATTAAACTAAAAATTTTTGTTAAATCTAGTATTAAATCAGAATATTCATTTCCCAACCAAAATTTCAATAAATAAGGATATGCTGGAAAAAATAAAAATACTGTAACAGGGATATATTTTAAAAAAAGATCAATAGAGTAAAAAAATTCTAAATTTTTATTACTTTTATTTATATTTGGTAACAAAAAGGCACTAAAACCTTTTGACAAAATGCTAAGTTTCCCCGTCAGTTGTTGAGTAATAGAGTATGTTGCCATTAATGAAGTGCCTATAAAAATCTTTATTAAATACTTATCAAGCATCTCATATAATTGTACAAAAAAACTATTCAATGTTAACCAGGGTGAATTTTTTACAAAAGATTTGTAAAAAAATGTGTTTTTTTTACCTTGTACGAGATTATTTTTTATTAAAAAAAAAACTATCAATAAAATTACTATAAATTTAATTGAAACACTAAAAAATACTAAATTATATATACTCATATTATTATCAAAGACTAAATAAATTGAGGGTAGTGAAAGTGAGATGCTATAAAAAAAGAAATTAAACAAACTTAATTTTACAAAAGCTTTGTAAGCCTGGATAATTCCTTCAAATGTAAGATAAATTATAGATAATATTATGCCAACAAGAAATAATTCTGAGGATATTACATAATCATCTATTTTTGTATAAAAAAACTGTTCAAGTATAATATACAGTATAAAAACTAACAAACATACTATCAACGAGTATTTTATACCCTCAAATGAGATACTTTTTATTTTTTTTTTTTTTTTATTTGAACAAATCACAATCGTTTTTGATATTCCAAAATTTAACAAATAAGACAGGGAAAGAAATAAATGAAACAATATATAACTTCCATAATTTGATAAACCAGCAATTTTTAAATGGATAGGTATTGCCAACAAAGATAAAAAAATAGAAATAAAACCAGGCAATGATAGGACAATCGAGTTTCTGTAAAGGCTTTTGTATATTTTAATATTTTTTATCATTCATATAAAAGTAAAATGGTACACCAAAAGTCCCAATTGCCATAAACCAGTTATTAAAAAAATTTCCTGAGGGTAAAAATGGATTTAAAAAATATATTACTGGCAATAAACAGAAAATACTTATTTCTCTAAATTTTTTATTAAAAATAAATTTTACTAATTTCGAAATTATAGTAATTAAAAAATAGATATATATTGTAACTCCCAAGATACCTGTCTCACTTAATAATTGAAAGAAAATATTATGAGGATGTGTGGAACAATTAATTTCTTCTTTCATGCGTATTTCTCCACAAGTATTTCTGTAATTGTTAGGTCCAACACCGATAATTGGGTTTTTTTTGAAAAGTTCAATGCTTGTAAAAATAAAAGCCCTATGTTGCTTAGAAGGATAAGAAAATTCGGTTTTATTATTGGTAATCTGTTTAAAAGTATTTTCTACAAGAATCTGAAAATTACTTAAATTTGTCTTATAGACTATTCCCAATAATATAATTGGTATTAAAAAATAAAGTAAGAATTTTTTATCAAATTTTGATCCAAAAATACATATAATTAAAATTGTAAATGCAGAGTAAAACATAGAAACTCTTTCGGAAGTAAATAGTGTTATAATAAAAGCAATATTCAAAAATATAAAAGATATATAAATTTTTTGTTTTATTTTCCGATTTGAAAAAAATATATAAAGACCAACTAAAATAGGGGACAAAGAAACTATATACCTTCCAAGTTTTTTTTCTTCAAAAAATAATCCAGTAATTTTATTAAAATTTGCAGGATATAAAAAAAGATTCTTCCCAAATAAAATTTGAACAATACCATCTGTTAGACAAATTAGAAAAAATGTTAGCGCGGTATAAAGAAAAAGTTTACCAACTGTAATTGAATTTTTTAACAAAAAAAGAATTACAAAAAAATAAAATATAAATCTTATAGAAAAAAATGATGATTTAAGCGAGTGTAATATATTTTCAGATAATAACGATGATGTAATACAAATTAAAATAAAAATAGAAATAATTAAAAAGTTTTTATTAAGATAATTAATCGGTAAAGAAAAATTCTTATGAATTATGAAATAAAAAAAAAAGATTGAAGAAAAAAAAATTGTAATCTCAATTAAAGCAGGTCCAAAAACAACAGACTACAGGGTCAATTTTTTCGACTTGGAATGGTATATTTTATTGGATATTTTTCGCTTTATTTTTTAGTTTTAGAAAAAAATTTAACAATTAAGATATTTAATGAAAATTTCAATTATTATTCCTGTATATAACGAGGTAAATACAATTTTAACTGTATTAAAAAAAGTAAATTATTTTGATGAGTTTGAAAAAGAAATAATAATTGTTGACGATTATTCATCAGATGGAACTTTAGAATTGATTGAAAAATATCAGTTAACTAACCAAAATATAAAATTAATAAGACATTCTAAAAATTTAGGAAAAGGTGCAGGTCTTAGATCAGGAATAAAAGCTGCTGAAAATGATATTTTAATAATACAAGATGCAGATTTAGAGTATGATCCAAAAGATTATAGTAAATTAATTAAACCAATTATAGAGTCAAATGCTGATGTGGTATTTGGATCAAGATTTTTAGGTGGACAATCTGTAAGGGTACATTTTTTTTGGCACTACCTTGCTAATAAATTATTAACTTTATTAACAAATATACTTATGAATATGAATTTTACAGACATGGAGACAGGCTATAAAGTTTTTAAGAAAGATATAATAAAAAAAATTAATTTAAAAGAAGATGGATTTGGTATTGAGCCCGAAATTACAATTAAACTGTGTAAAGAAAAAGCTATTTTCTACGAAGTACCAATATCTTATTATGGTAGGTCTTATAAAGAAGGAAAGAAAATTAAATTCTCTGATGCAATTAAGGCTTTGATATGTATTTTAAAGTATACATTCCAAAAAAATTAACAATCAATTTTATATAAAATAAAATCCATACTATTTTTGTCATGTAATGTAAAAAAACGACCAATACCTATACTTTCATATTTTTTGATTCTTGTTAAGTTTTTACATTTCAAATTTCTTTCAACAAATGAGTTAATGCTATCATCGTCTGAAGTCACATCTGGCCATAATATAAGTTTAGTATCAATTTCATTTCTTCTAAAATAATCTGTATCAAACTTTTTAACTATTTCTGGAAAATAAACTGGAATATCATTATCAAAATAATAAAAATAATTTAGATTAGTAAAAATTTTTTGATTTGGATAATTTTTATTTATGTCTGAAATTAATAAATGAGATGGAAAAATTTTGTCCAAAATTAAATTTTTATGAACAATACCAATTTTTGATGAAAATATAAATATTCCCATTGGTACAATAACACTGCAAACAAAAAATAGTTGTATAATTAAAACTTTCTTTAAAATTAAATTTTTGTCAATGTTAGCAAAGATAGTTATGAATATTATTAAGGGTAAAAACCATCTAATTGAATAGTTGTTCAAGACTAAAACTGAAATTATAAAAAAAATTATTAAAAATATAATTTTTTTGTGGTGTTCATATCTAATTGTGAAAACAAATAGTATACTAACACCTAGAACTCTAAAAACATCTGAAAATTGTAATGGTAAAATTAGTTTTAAGGGTAATAAAATAAGTTTGTAAATAGGATTATCTATTTTATCACTTATATCTAAAGCAAAACCTCTTAGGTAAGCACTAAATTCACTATACCATAAATAATTTTCAGAGTTGATAGAAAAGTAGGGTATAAAAGGATCACCAAAAATTTTATTTTTTATATAAAAAATAGGAAAATAAAGAACTATTCCAAAAAATAAACTTAAAAATATTAATAAAATTTTATTTTTTAAACTTTTTTGAGTCACAAAAATCCAGAAAAAAATTAAAATTAAATATGGGAAAAATGTTGGTTTTATAACTACACAAAAAATATTTGATATAATAATTAAATAACATACATTTTTATTTAAGTGTTTCTCCAAAAATAAGTAAGCAATAGAGTAGCTAACAACAAAGCATGGTAAAAAATAAAATTTTTGACTTGAAACTAATGCAATCAAATACGGACAGGATAAGAGTATAAGTCCACTTTTTAGTCCTGAACCTGTCTTATATTTTTTTAAAATATAAATATTCGCAACAATTGAAAAAAATAGATATAAAAAGTTCGTTAAACTCGAAATATTCTCTAAATTAAAATTTAAACTAAAAGAGTTAATAAATTCGTGAGCACCGATTAAAATATAGTCAAACCAAATATTTTCATAAAAGGTCTTATCATTAATTTTTTTTCCAATTTCTAAATGGTATCTTAAACTATCCTCGTCCGCTACAGGTTGCAAACTTATTAAAAAAAAGAAAAATAAAATTATATAAATAATTTTTAAATCCGAACTAATAAACTTTAGTTGTAAGTTTTTTATTAAAGATTTAATTTGATTTATTTCAAGAAAAAAAATTCCTATTAAAATTAAAAGAATAAAATAGGCAACATTTTTATTATTAAAACCAATAATAAACGAATAGGATACAATTAAATAAATTAAACAAAAAAAAAAAGTAAAAATGAATAAATTAATCAAAAGATCATTTTCATTTTTGAAAAAATATGTATTAATTCTTTTTGAATATGAATATAAGCCTAATGTAATTAGTATAAAAAAAAAATAGCTCATTTAATTTATTTATAACTTATCTAAAAATTAAGTAAAATTTAAAATATATAAGTTCATTATTTTAAAAATTTTTATGATATAAAATTAAAATATGAAAACAATTCTTATCTCTGGTGGAGCTGGTTACTTAGGAACTGAATTGACCAAATTTTTACTTAAAAAATATAAAGTAGTTGTTTTCGACAATTTTAATTTTCCTTGGATGATTAAAAATAAAAAAAAAATATTTAACCATAAAAATCTAAGTTTTAAAAAAAAAAATATCAAAGATGTAAATATAACAGATTTTTTCAACATTGATTACGTTTGTGATTTAAATGGAATTCCTAACGACCCAGCATCGGAAATAAATCCTGATAGAACATGGGAAATAAATTATAAAGCAAGAGTTAATTTTGCTAGAATTGCAAAGTTAGCTAAAGTAAAAAGATATATATTCAACTCAACATGTTCAGTATTTGGACGTAATGATAGTGTTGTGTATGAAAATAGTGTTAAAAGACCTGTTAGTACTTATGCTAAAGCAAATTTATCTGCAGAAAATAAGATATTTCAACTAAGATCAAAAAATTTTAAGGTAAACATTTTAAGAAATTCCACTTTATTTGGTTTTTCAAACTCAATGAGATTAGATCTTGTAATAAATATTTACGTTTATAATTTAATTAAAGGAAAAAAAATAATAGTTGATGGTGATGGTAGACAATGGAGACCCTTTATCTCAGTGAATGATATATGTAAAATTTATAATCTAATTTTAGCTAAAAAAAAATTACCATCATTTAAATGTAATTTAGTTGCATTTAACTCAACTATTAAAGAAATATTAAATGAAATACTTAAAGTTTTACCATCAAGTCGTAATATTACTATCTTTAACAATAAAAACTTTGACAAAAGAAATTATAAAGTTGGAAGTAAAGTTTTTAAAAAATATTTTAAAAATTTTAGGTTTGCAGACTTTAGTAAAGAGATAAATAATTTGAAAAAAAAAATGATATCAAATAAAACAGTAAAAAATAAAAAAAATATAAGAGTTTTGTTTTATAAAAAATTTTTTAGCAAGAATACAAGTAAATAATTAATCAAGACTTTAAAATATGTTTTACAATTTAAAAAAATCAATAAATAAAACTTTAGTTAAACTTACTGGTTATCAAATTAGAAAAGTAAACAAAAAAGTAGATTACTTTAAAGATGAACCATATCTTGACAAAGAATTTTTAAAAATTTGTGATAAAATTGAAAAAATATATAAACACAATTGTGTAACTGAAACTAATTATACAGCTTTTATAACAACCAAAAATATAATAAATCAAAATCTTCAAGGATGTTTTGTTGAGTGTGGTGTATTTAAAGGTGAAAAGATTAGTATTTTTTTAGAGACTTTAAAATATCTAAATGTGAAAAATAGAAATATTTATCTTATCGATACATTCGAAGGAATGACCGAACCTTCTGAATTAGATTACCAAGTTGTTGATGGCAGTAAAATGAATAAAAATGATATGCTTGGAACCATAAAAGAAGTTAAAAAAAATATAATTAATACTGATTATCCTTTAGATAACATAAAATTTGTAAAAATAGATGTAAGAAACACAGAAAAACTTAAGAATTCTATTCAAGAAAATATTGCATTGTTAAGATTAGATACAGATTTTTATGACAGTACAATTTCAATACTCGAGGCTCTTTATGATCGAGTAAATAAGAATGGATACATTATTCATGATGATTATGGGCACTGGAAGGGACACTATGAAGCTTGTAAAAAGTTTTTTGAGACTAGAAAAATAAATCCAGTTTTAGTTAGAACATGTAGAAAAGAAAGATTACAAATAAAAGTTTAATTAAGGATACAAACAGTATTCATACCAAACTGAAAAAAATAAAATTTTTTTATTTTTAAATTAATCAATTTTGATAATTTTTTATATTCCTCTAAATCGTAGTATCTTTTGTGTTCTCTAATAAGATGTTCATTTATAATTTTTAATTTATATGCAAGAAACTCTAATATTGGTTTAGATTTCCAACTTGGGGCAGTTAAGAATATAATACCATTATTTATAAGTTTTTTTTTTAAAATATTTAAAATTATTTCTGGATTATCTAAGTGCTCAATAACTGCTGTTAAAATTATTATATCATAAAAATTATTTTCAACTTTTTCATCTAATAAATTTAAGTCATTATCATAATTAATATAATTTAAATTTTTTTTTTTAAAGTCATTTTCTGTTTTATCGATAGCTGTTATTTTTTTACATTCGCTGTAAATATTTGTAAGTTTTGTAAAGTCTGAACCGCAACCAAAATCTATTACATTCTTGCCTTCAAGAGAAACATTTTTTTTCATTTCCTTTAATCTAAAACTAGCAATAAATTTATCTAAAATATTATAGGAATTGGTATAATTTTCATTATCCATATGTCGTGAATTTACATTTTATTTTCGTAAAATAAATGTTTATTTAAGTATTAATAAATATATATTTTATCTAATTATGAATAAGTATTTAAACAAAGATTTGATCCAGTTACCTGAAGGTTTTATTGACGATAGAGGACACATACAACCAATATGTGACTTAGAAATGAAAAGTGCATCTATCATTCTTTCAAAAAAAAATAGTTGGAGGGCAAACCATTATCATAAGTCGGATTGGCATTTTATATATGTTATCAAAGGATCATTTGAATATTATTTCAAAAAAACAAATTCTAAAGAAAAAATAAATAAAAAAATAATAACAAAAGGAAATTTATTATTTACTGGCCCAATGATAGACCATGCAATGTATTATACTGAAGAAACAGAAATATTAGTTGTTAGTAAAAATCCAAGAGATCAAAATACATACGAGGAAGACACAGTTAGAATTGATTTTATGACTAATGAAAATAGATTTTAAAAAAAATCAAAATTATATTAATCGTAAAAATTGCTCTCTTTGTCACAAAACAAACTTAAAAGATGTTCTTAATTTTAACAAAACTCCTCTCGCAAATTCCTATAAAAAAAAAATTCAAAAAGAAATTTTTGCACCACTTAAATGTGTAATATGTGAGAATTGTAAGCATTTACAGTTAAAGCATATAGTTAACCCAAAATTACTTTTTCAAAATTACCTTTATGTTACTGGAACGTCAGATGTTTTGATTAAGCATTTTAAAGATTATTCTAATAAAATTATAAAAAAAAAAAAATTAAATCTAAAAAAAGATAAAATTTTAGATATCGCTTGTAATGATGGAACTTTCTTAAATTTTTTTAAAAAACTAGGTTTTAAAAACATTGTTGGTGTAGAGCCAGCAAAAAATTTAAGAGAACTCAATTTAAAAAAAAAAATAGATGTAAATACATTTTATTTTAATTATAAAAATAGTTTTAGATTAAAAAAAAAATATAATTCGTTCAAAATTATAACTGCTAATAATGTTTTCGCACACGTTCCAAATTTAAGAAATTTTGCTTTAGGGGTAAAAAATATTTTATCTCATGATGGACTTTTTATATTTGAAGTTTCATATTTGAAAGATGTTATTAGTAAACTCACTTTTGATACTATTTATCATGAACATATGTCATACCATTCTCTTAAGCCTTTAATAAGTTTTTTTAAATCAATTGATATGGAAGTAATTGATTTTGATTTAATCAGCGCTCAAGGAGGATCGATAAGAGTGTATGTAAGTAAAAATAAAAAATCAATTAATCAAAGAAAAATTATTGATCAAATTAAAAAAGAGAGAAATATGGGATTATTTAAAAATTCTACATATTTGAATTTTTATAAGAGAATTAAAAAGCACAAAAAAAAGCTTAAAAAGTATCTAAAGAAAAATATTGTAGAACAAAATAAAATTTTAGTAGGATATGGTGCTCCAGCCAAAGTAACTACATTTTCGTATGTGTTTGGAATTACAAGAAAATATTTAACAAAAATTGTAGATGATAATAAGTTAAAACAAAATCGTTTAACACCAGGTAGACATTTTAAAATTATAAACTTTGAAATATTAAAAAAGCAAAATTTTGACTATATAATAATATTTGCTTGGAATTTTTCACAATCTATAAGTCAAAAATTATTAAAAAAATTTAAAAAAAAGAAAAAATTTAAAATAATTACTCCATTTCCAAAATTAAGAATTACTAAATAATCTTATCTATTATAATTCTTTTTAAAGCATGTAATCCTACATCCCATGTACATTTTTTTCCTTCAGAATAACCTCTTGCATTATAAGACACCTTGCATTGACCTATTTTTTTTGAATTTTTAATTGCTTGACAAATTATACTAAAATCGTATTCAAACTTATCCCCACGACCATCAATATTTAACCATAAATCTTTTTTAAATAATCTATAACAACATGCACAATCTCTTATATTAACTTTGTAGAGAATATTAATCATGAAACTTAGAAAGTTGACTGCTAATTCTCTAAAATAAAAATATGGATGGTTAATGGATGTTTTCATTTTACGGTAACCAATAACAAAGTCTTTTTTTTGGTCTAACGCAATTTTTAATAACTTATTTATATCATCGGGATCATATTCAAGATCTGCATCTTGAATAATAACATATTCACCATCAACATGTTTTTTAGCTAATTTTTGAGAATCCCCTTTTCCTCTGTTAGAATTTTTAAAAATACTAGTTATGTTTTTGTATTTATTTCCATAAAACTTTATAATCTCTTTAGATCCATCTGTAGAGCAATCATCTACAATAATAATTTGTTTAACAAATTTATTGTAAAGTCTTAAATTAATTAATTTTTTTATAATTATTTCTAGTGTATTTATTTCATTATAAACAGGTAAGATTATAGAAAGTTTTTTCTTCATTATGAGTAAACATATTATAGTAGGTTATGGTAATTGGGCAAAAAAAATATTAATTTTTTTATTAAAAAATAATATTTTTAAAAAAATATATGTTTATAGAAGAAAAAATTCTTTTGCTTTTATTAATTCAATAAAAACTCAATATGGCAAGGATATAAATGATGAATTTAATGATGCAGATAGTGCTCATATTTGTACACCGACAAATCTGCATTTTAAAGACTTAAAAAAATTTCAACAAATAAAAAAAATAATAATTGAAAAACCATTATTCTCTAACATTAAAGAATATAAAATGTTTAATAGTTTTAAGAATAATTTTATCTTAGTTAACTATGTCTATCTATTTAATCCACTTATAAATAAATTAAAAAAAAAAATTAATAAAACAAATAATTTTAAAATTCTTATAAATTTATCAAATAAAAATAAGTTCTACAAAAAAAAATTTGACTCCATATTCGATTGGCTAGATCACCCTTTGTCAATTATACTTTATGTTTTTAAACATTTTCCAAAATTTAAATTACAAAAATTTGAAACCATAGCAAAAAAAAATGGATATTATGAAAAGCTTATTTTTTTTTATAAATTTAAGAATTGTATAGTTATAGTTAAAATTAACGAGTATAATATAGATAAAAAAATAATAGAGTGTATAGATAATTTAAAAATTGAAAGTTATGATCTAAAAAAAAATGAAATTATTTCAAATAAAAAAAAAATTTTTTTTTCGAAAAAAACTAGTTTTGATATTTTGTACTCAAATTTGAAAAAAAGAAAAAAAATTTCTTTTCAAAATATAGATTTTCATAAAAAAATATACATTGAAAAATTAAAAATAATCCAAATCATCAAAAATGAAAAAAAATAGAGAAGTTCTTTTAATTTTATCAACAATATTAATATTTTTATTTATTAATAACTTCTTCTATAATTTTTATTACACCCTTAATTCTAATTATACAGAAAGAATGACCCATCATTATGGTTACTGTGATAAGCAAGGTTATGGGTTCATAAATGATATGCGAATTAAACACAAACTTGATAAAAAAAATATAAAAATAGTAAATTATAAAATTCACCCAAGCAGTGAATTTTTTTTTTATGATACAAATAAATATTTTTATTCAGATTTTTTAATTTTATTAAATTATAATAACTTTAACAGTATTGAAAATTCAAAAATAAATATTTCCATGAATAATACTAACGTAGAGTACAAAATATTAGAAAACTATGAAAATTGTTTTTTATTAATTAAATAATGATTGAAATTTTTAACATCATTTTTTTGATATCCTCCATTTTATGGATATTGTCCCTCAAGTTATTTGCGAATAAAATTTTAATTGGAGACTCCACAAATGAAGAAAAATTGTCACTAAATCTATCTTTATTACTCAATTTATTTTTGATTTTATCTTTTGTTTCAGTAAACTCTAAATTGGTATTTTTATTACTTATTTTATTACCCTTTACAAATTTTTTTCAATTCAAAAAATTTAATATTTCAAATATTTCTATATTATTTTTTTTTACTTTTATTATGAGTATCTCAATCAGTTCTAATTTAAGATTAGAGTGGGATGCCTCAGCATTATGGATTTATAAAGTAATTAACTTTTATAATGGATATACTTTTTTTAATTTATCCCAAATACCTGGAGATCCCACTTATCCTCATTTAGGAGCTTATGCATGGTCTTTTTTTTGGAAAAACAGTTTATTTAATGCAGAATATACAGGCAGAATCTTTAATATATTAGTCTACGTATTATCCATCTGTTTACTTGTTGACGTCAAAAATCAAAATTTAAAAAGAATATTTCTAATTTCGATATTTCTTTTAATTTCAATTGATTTTTTTTTGATGTCTGGATACCAAGAATACTTTGTTTTCTCAATTTTAATAATTATAGTTTATCTCTATCAAAGGTTAATATTTACTAAAAATAATAAATTAATTTTTCCCATAATACTGTTTATAAATATCTCAATTTGGATAAAAAATGAGGCAGCATTTTTTATACTTTTTTTATTTATTTCAGTAATTCTGAATGATTTATTGAAATCTAACAAATTTAAAAAAGAAATTATATTTTTATTTATTTTTTTTGTAATTTTTTTATTAACAAAATATTATATTTTTTATGAGATCTTTGGTAAATTAAATACTGGCTGGGTTGGATACAAATTTTCAGAAATTGATAAGATTTTAAGTATAGATTATATATATGAAAGATCTATATCAATTTTTAGCAGTATTTTAATTGCTTTAATAAAGTGTAAAATTTATGTTTTATTTTTGTTAGTAGCTTTGTTTAATATTAGCAAAAAAAATTTTCAAAATTGTTTACCTTTGTTCATCTTTTTTTTAATAAACATTTTTTTTATTTATTGCATATATTTTTTCACAAATGATCCTGATTGGAGACATTATATGTCAACTACGGTTGATAGGTTGTTATTTCAAACATCAGGAATATATCTTTTTCCAATTTTATATTATTTTCAAAAAATTCTAAAATTTTAATATTAAAAATTTTTTTTCATTTTTTAATATAATTCTTTATAATAGAATAATCTTTTTTGTAAAAGGTGTAAGAAATTGGCTTCATTTGCTGTTTAAAAATATTATGTTGAAAATATATTTTGTTATAAAAAACTAAGAGATCATGGCTTAAACAATCTTGTGTGAAGTAGCTGTAAAGATTTTCAGGATTTGAAATTGCATACTTTGATTTAGAGATAATTGTAGAGGCTTTCTTTCTGGTTACAAATCCAAAATTTTTATTTTTTTCTTTATTAATGTTTATTTTATCACCCAATATTGCAAAATTATTGTTATATGAGTTTAACAGCTTTATAAGATTTATTAAGTAATCTTTATTTAATTTTGAATCTTTTCTATAATATAAAACAAAATCAAATTTTTTCTTACTTTTTTTCTTTTTTTTATAACAAAAATCTTTCAAGATATAGTTTCCTTTAAATTTTTTTTTATTTAAAGAATACTTGCTTAAGTAGAAATTATGAGAAAAATAAATTTTCTTAAATCTAAAATTTAAAATTTTTAAACTTACTATTTCAAAAATATTTATTAATATAGAGTAACGTTCTCTATACGCTGTTCCTGTAATAGGACCTATTAGAGTTTTGGGAGGCAAAAGTAAAAAAATTAAAAAATTCCATAGAGGTAGATAATTTAGGTAACAAACTTTTTTTCCTGAAAAAAAAATTGTCCAAAGTTTAAAAACACCTTTAAATGAATAAAAATATTTGTGATAAAATGTTTCAAAATTTTTAATATTTTTAAAAAATAAATCATTTTTTTGAAATTTATCGTTAAGGTTTAAATTTACAAATCTTATATTTTTATTATTCTTAGAAAAATTTTTTAAAAAAGAATTTGCAAGAATACCTTCACCACTATTTCTGGAAACATCGGAAGCCCAAAAATAAATTATTTTTTTAGTTTGCATTTTTTTAAAGAAAAATAGATATTATATTATTGAAAATTTTCATTAAATTAAATTAAATATAATGGTACATAATATAATTAAATTTAAAGGTATAAAATTTTACAATACTGATTTTAATGAAATTTTTAAAAAAATTAAAAAAGGTGGATATCTAGTTGCTCCGGCAGCTTCTGCATTGTGTGATATAGATAAAAATCGAAGATATTATCAATCACTGTTGGATGCTGATGTAGCAATATTAGATAGTGGCTTCTTTTGCATATTGCTAAGAATTTTTAAGGGAAAAAAAGTTAAAAAATTTTCTGGTTACCTATTTTTGAAAACTTTATTAAATCAAAAATTTGCTAATAATATTAAGTTTTTAAATATAGACCCTAATCAAGAAGAGTCTAAAATAAACCATCTTTATTTAAAAAAAAAAATTTAAAAAATATTAAATCATACGTTGCCCCAAAATATTTGAAGAATTTTCATGACAAAAAATTAATAAACATAATCGAAAAATTTAAACCAAATTATATATTAATTAATATTGGTGGTGGAACTCAAGAAATATTAGCTCAGTTTATTTTAAAAAAACTTAAATTTAAAACTTCAATAATTTGTACTGGTGCTGCAATTGCTTTTTTAACAAAAAAACAAGCTCCAATAAATGACATGATTGATAAATTTTATTTAGGATGGATGTTAAGGATCATGTATAATCCAAAAAAAAGTTTTTTTAGAACAATACGGTCATTACTTCTGGTAAAATTTTTTCTTAAGATGTAATTTGTTCTTATTATAAATGAGATGGTATAAACAAATAAAAAATAGCATGAAATCGATGCTAAAGTTTGCAAATGAGGTTTCGACTATGCTTCTAAATAAAAAGAAAACTATAACCGAACTTGATATTAAACTCTTGTAATTTTCTTTATTTATAGCGAACTTATTTAAAAATATTGTTTTTAATGAAATATAAAGTGACACAAAAAATATGACTAAAAACAAAAATGATCCTACAAAACCCGAAACAATATAAGAATAGACTAATCCATTTGATGCAGATTGATTAATTAGAAATCTATCACCCATTGAACCATAACCAAATATTTTTTTATCATTTAGATCAATTAGTTTTTTCCAATCTCTAAATCTATATGATGTTATTGATTCAGCCTGAAATGGCCTAATTAACTTTACTTTTTTATTAACTTTTTTATCATAATCAGATACAATTAAAAAATCATATCCAGTATCAGTATCATCATCTTCAAACGAAATTATCGATGAAGTATCCGATGGGAGTTCACCAAGTGTATAGTACTCGTCTTGAAATTTAATATTGATAACTAAATTATTTTTATATTTGACTGTGATAAATAAGAATAAAATCGGTAAAAGAAAAATAATCAAAAAAATTTTTAATTTTTCTTTATTCAACAAAGTCTTTGATATTATTAATGAAACAAAATATGCAAATAAAAAGCCAACATAAAAAATTAATATTATTCTTGACTGAGTTAATATTATTATTAATGAAAAAAATATAAAAGGTATTGTATAAAGAAATTTATAATCACTCACAATTAACATAAATGATAAGGCTATAAAAAGTATCATTGCAGTTCTTGCTAAACCAGAGGATCTTGGTAAATTTATACTTAAAAAATTTAAGTCATTCATTGAAAACGGCCAGGAGCCATACAAATTTAGATTAAGGGTATCAAAGTAAAACCACTTCAATACTTGATAGCCATACAAAATTAATACTATTGAAAGAACGAATAGGGATATTTTAAAAAAATTAAAAATATCTATCTTGTAAATCCTTGATTCATATATGATTAAAAAAAGAAATAAACAGCTAATTATAAAACCTATGTTGAGATTTGAGTTGTCTGATGTATAAAGTCCAATTGCATGAATTAGAAAAAAAAAAACACAACAAAATGTAAAATAATCTAATTTGAATTGCCTTGTATTTTTTAAGAAATTTTTAATAATTATTGAAATACATATACATCCAAATAAATAAGGAAATATTATTCTTAAATTTATAAAAAGATTATTAGCATCTAATCTAAAATCTGAAATACTTGTGTCTATTGATGTCCACAAAAAAAATAAAAACAAATAAAAAAATAATTCTAT
>CACCWT010000014.1 GCA_902549785.1 uncultured Pelagibacteraceae bacterium | reverse complement strand
TGAGCGTAATCACTAGCTCTAGTTGTTTCTCCAAAAAAAATTTTTTTTTTATGTAAATTTTCTTTAGAAATTTCTTTTTCTTTTTTTAAATAAAATACTCTTTTTAAAATTCTTTCAACATTTCCATCTAAAGGAATTATTTTTTTATTGAATGCAATTGCCATGATTGCCTTTGATGTATAATCTCCAACCCCAGGAAGAGATTTTAAATCTTCCTCATTATTTGGAAGCTGACCATTAAATTCATTTATAATTAGTTTTGCTGATTTTTTAAGATTTCTTGCTCTTGAATAATATCCCAACCCCTCCCAACATTTCATTAATTTAGCATCTCTTACTTTTGATAAACTTTTTAAATCTGGAATTTTAGAAATAAAATTTTCAAAATATGGGATTACCGTCTTAACTTGAGTTTGCTGCAACATAAATTCACTCACCAAAGTGAGGTATTCTTTTTGACTTTTAGAGATTTTTTTTCGCCAAGGAAGACTACGTTTATTATTGTCGTACCATTTTAAAATTTTATTTGGTATATTTTGACTTGTCATATGAATTTTAAATATAATACTAAGCAGAGAAATAAATCTGTTCAAGGACTAAGATCTTTTAAAGATACTTTGCCCCAAGAAGCAAAAAGAATATTGAGTAAAAAAGGCCAAATTTATTCAAATACCCTAGATAATTGGAAATTTCTTGCTGGAAAAGAATTATTTAATGTTTGCTATCCAATATCTTTTAAAAATTCAAAAATAAATGGAAGCTGTTTAAGCATAATGGTTAAAAGAGGAAATGAAGTAGACCTTGAATATTCTAAGAAAGAAATTTTGAAAAAAATAAATATATTTTTTGGTTATAATGTAGTTGATAACATAAAGCTAAAAACATTTGAGGGAGAGTTTAAAAAAATCAAGGAAAACAAAATTGATAATGCGACAAAAAGTAAAAATATTAAGAAGATTAACAATATTAAGAATGATAAAATTAAACAATCTTTACTTGAGTTAAATAAACTATTTAAAACAAAATGAAAAAAATTTTTATAAAAACAATAATAATATTATTATTTTTTACTTCATTTAATTTAAAAGCGGAAATTAAACCAATAATAGAAGGCAGTGTTGATGCAAAAGTAAAACTTGTTGTATTCGAGTCTCTAACATGTAGTCATTGTGCAGATTTTCATAAAAATGTTTATCCAAGTTTAAAAAAAGATTTTATTGATAATGGTTTAATATCAATCGAATTTAGAAATTTTCCTTTAGATATTGCTGCATTTAATGCATCAAAAATAGCTCATTGTAGGAATGATGGAAAATCAGAAATACTTCATCACTTATACAACAATCAAAGTAGCTGGATTAAAGGAAGCACAATAGAGGATCTCAATAAAAATTTAAAAAAAGTAGTTCAAGAATCTGTTTTCAAATTAGATTTTGATAAATGTATCGCCGACTCAAAAATTGAAGATTTTATTTTAGAAGACCGAATCGATGGGGCAAAAAACTACAAAATAGAAGCAACTCCAACACTTATAATCAACGGTGAAAAGTTCGAAAATCCAAAAAACTACAAAAAATTAAAAAAATATATTGAAAAACTGATATAAGTCATTGAATGGAGTTTAAAAAAATCCAATTAAATGGCTTTAAGTCTTTTGCAGAAAAAACTAACTTTTTAATTGAAAAAGGTCTCACAGGAATTGTTGGTCCTAACGGTTGTGGTAAGTCAAACATAGTTGAGTCTCTTAGATGGTGTATGGGAGAGACTTCAGCAAAAAGTATGAGGGGTTCAGGAATGGAGGATGTGATATTTTCAGGCACATCAAATAAACCTTCAAAAAATATTGCTGAAGTAGTTTTAAGTTTGAACAATGAAAATAAGGATGGACCTCACCAATACAACGATCTTGAGGAAATAGAAATTAAAAGGAAAATTGAAAAAGACAAAGGGTCAAAATTTTATATAAACAATAAGGAAGTTAGGGCAAAAGATGCACAAATGTTTTTTGCGGATCTATCCACAGGCGCCCATTCACCATCACTGATAAGTCAAGGTAGAATTGGAGCATTAGTTACAGCAAAACCATCAGATAGGAGAGCTATACTTGAAGAAGCTGCTGGAATTGCAGGTTTGCATGCTAGAAGGCATGAAGCAGAAATTAGATTAGGGGCAGCAGAAAATAATTTAAAAAGAGCCGATGAATTAAGAAGGCAACAGGAAAAACAATTAGCAAACTTAGAAAAACAAGCAGAGGAAGCTGCAAAATATAAATTAATTTCTGAAGAAATTAAAAAAGTTGAGGCGGGACTTTATTATTTAAGACTTGTAGAAATTGATAGAGAAATAACTTTAGAAAATGAAGTAAATAATGAGGCAGATAGCAAAGTTGAGGAATTTAATAAACAAATTGTTGAATTAGAAACTAAAATTAAAAATGAAATTGAAAGAGTAGAGCCTATAAGACAAAAAAATATTGAAAATTTATCCAAGATTCAAAGATTAAATCTTGAACTAAAGTCTTTAGATGAGGAAAGTACCAGAATAAACGAAGAGATAGATGCAATAAAAAGTTCTATAAAGGTTTTAGATGAGGATATTGATAGAGAAAAAAGCATTGTTATTGACGCAAATTCAAACGAAAAAAGATTAAAAGAAGAGAGAAATATCCTAATTGATACTGATTCAAAATATTATGAGACAGAAAAACTCTCAAGTCAAGACCTTGAAAATTCCAAATCAAAATTAAAGAATGAACAAGACAGGATGGATGTGTTGTTGGAGAGTTTCAGTTCTGAGTCATTAAAAAAACATAACGAAATTATTAAAACCATAAAAAATCAAATCGAAGAAGTTAAAAAACTAGTTTCTGAAAATAGAAATCACCAGACAATAAAAATTTTAGATGAATGTATAGTTAATTTGTCTTACTTAACTGTGAAAATAAAAGAAGTTGAAAATGATGATGTAGTTTCAACTCTAACATCCAAAAGTGATCAGATAAAGAAATTACAGGATGATTATGCTGAAACTTATAGTAAAAACCAAAGTATAAAGAAAGAGTCTGTTAAAAGAAAAGAAAGAATAAGTATTATTGATCAAGAATTTGAGAGCTGGCAAAATCTTTTAAGTAATTCTGAAAAAATGGTAAATGAACTCAATGCGAGAAAGAGTAAGCTTGTAGATAAATTAAGTGATCTAGAAAAACAGCCAGAGTCTCAAGCAGAAAAAAAAGGGAAGATTTCTGAAAATTTAAGAATTTCAGAAAATGAAAAAAATGAAAATGAAATTTTAGTTGAAAAAATTGATAATAATATTACAGAATTTAGATTTCAATTAAATAATACAAAAGAAAGTTCAATAGAAATTAGAGAGAAGAAAGCTAGCTCTGGAGCAACAATTGAAGGTTTAAACAAAAGAAGAAGTGATTTATTGGAAAGAGTTATGACAGAGTTAAACGTAGAAGAAGAAAATATACTTAATTATTCAAATTTAGAAAAAGGAAATGAATTTCCAGATTTAGTGACCCAAGAAGAATTACTTGATGAAAAAAAAAGGGAAAGAGAAAAATTTGGATCTGTTAATTTAAGAGCAGATGATGAAACTGAAAAGTATAAAACTGAAATCAAAAAAATGGAACAAGATAGGCAGGATCTTGTAACGGCAATATTGAAGTTAAAAGAGAGCATAACTGAACTTAATCAAAAAGGTCGAGAAAGATTGTTGGATGCTTTTGAGAGAGTGAATAGAAAATTTAACGAGGTTTATACAAAATTATTTAATGGGGGTAGCGCTAAATTAGAACTTGTAGACTCAGATGACCCACTAGATGCTGGTTTGGAAATGCTAGTCAGTCCTCCTGGTAAAAGACTTCAATCCATTACCTTGCTTTCTGGGGGTGAACAAGCTTTGACTGCATTATCCTTGATATTTGCAGTATTTCTTACTAATCCATCCCCTATTTGTGTACTTGATGAAGTAGATGCACCACTAGATGATGCAAATGTAACAAGATTTTGTAATCTATTAAATGAACTGACAAAGATTACGTCTACAAGATTTATAATAGTAACCCACCATGCTTTAACAATGTCAAAAATGGATAGATTATATGGGGTTACGATGCCAGAGAAAGGAATAAGTCAACTAGTTGCTGTTGACCTTCAAAAAGCTGAGAGCATGGTAGCTTAGGCTAATGAAAGAGGAAGATTTTAAAACTCGCCTTAAAAGTGCAAAAAATAGAGCAAAATCCAAATATTCTGACAGTAAAGAGCCTTCAACATCTGGAATGGGTCATGCTTTTAAAATGAGCACTGAATTAGTTGCTGCAGTTGCTGTTGGGACAATTATTGGGTTTATTTTAGACAATTGGTTTGGTACTAAGCCATGGTTAATTTTAATATTTTTTTTTGTAGGAGTAATTGCAGGAATAATGAATGTAATTAAATCAGCAAAAAAAATGCAAAAATAAATAAGAGAATATAATGGCATCAAATCCAATGTACCAATTCAATGTTTATAGAATTGGTCCGGAAATTAAATTAGGCTCAGTTGATATCTCTTTCACTAATGCAAGTTTATTTATGGTTATTAGTTCTTTAGCTATTTTGATAATTTTTAATCTAGGAGCAAAGAAAAAAACTCTAATACCTGATAAATTACAATTATTATCAGAATTAAGTTATTCCTTTGTCGCTAAAATGATTAGTGATACAGCGGGATCAAAAGCAAAGCCTTACTTTTCATTTATTTTCTCACTTTTTATGTTTGTACTCTTTTGTAACATGTTTGGAATGATACCTTATGCATTTACAGTCACTAGCCATATTATAGTTACATTTGTGTTGGCAGCATTTATTTTCATTGGAGTTACAATAATTGGGTTCATCAAGCATGGATTGGGATATTTAAAATTGTTTGTACCAAGTGGGGTCCCAATGGTTCTGCTTCCACTAATAGTTGTTATTGAAATTATTTCGTATTTAAGTAGACCAATTAGTTTATCAGTAAGACTATTTGCGAATATGATGGCTGGTCACACTATGATGAAGGTATTTGGAGGCTTTGTTATAAGCTTAGGAATTGTAGGTGGATGGCTTCCACTTAGTTTTTCGGTTGCACTTACAGGTTTGGAGATACTAGTTGCTTTTCTTCAAGCATATGTATTTGCAATTTTAACATGCATTTATTTAAATGATGCATTAAATCTACACCATTAATAAAAAAAGGAGGAAAAATGGAATTAGAAGCAGCAAAAATGATAGGAGCAGGTTTGGCAGCTATCGCACTAGCAGGTGCTGGAGTTGGTATAGGAATTATCTTTGGTAATTACTTATCAGGTGCTATGAGAAATCCATCTGCAGCTCAAAAACAATTCCCTAACTTGTTATTAGGATTTGCTTTAGCTGAAGCAACAGGATTGTTTGGCCTAGTAGTTGCGTTGATTATTTTATTTGCATTTTAGTTAATGTTAAAAAAAATAGTTATTCTATTATTCATCACATGCTTTGCATGTTTTAATACAGTATTTGCCGCTGAAAGTGGTGGTATGCCTCAACTTAATCCAGAGTTTTGGATTTCTCAAATCTTCTGGCTTATCATCACGTTTGGAATACTTTTTATTGTTTTAACTAAAGTTATATTGCCTAAGATTAGCGATAATTTAGAAACCAGAAAATCACAAATACTTGAAAATATTGAGACAGCAGATAAACAAAAAGAGGAAAGTCAAAAAAAAATTGACGAATATGAAAAGATTATTTTAGACAGTAAACTTAAAGCTAAAAATTTTTTTAATGATGCTAGAGAAAAGATTTTAGATGATATTAATAAAAAAAGGACTGCATTAGAAAAAGATCTTGATGAAGAAATAGGTGAAGTAGAAAAGGAATTGTCCAATCTAAAAAATAAATCAGGAGAAAAAATAAATAAAATAGCAGCTGAAACATCAGCTGAGTTAATAAAAGAACTAATTGGTGAAGAAGTGAATAGTAGCAGCATAGCAGCAATTGTAGAAGACCAATCAAAAATTAACAAAGAGAGAAAAGATGTTTGATGCAACTTTTTGGGTAGCAATATCGTTTTTTATATTTATAGGTCTATTGGTATATTTTAAAATACCTCAGAATATAAATAATCTCCTAACAAAAATGATAGGAGATATTAAAAAAGAAATTGATGAAAGTGAAAAGTTAAGAGTTGAGTCAAAAAAACTTTTAGATGAAGCTCAGGCTAAACTTAACTCTGTTGAAGGAGAATCCAAAAAAATCCTTGATCAAGCCAAAACTGAATCTGAACAACTTGTTATAAGTATGAATGAAAAATTTCATAAATCTTCTGAAATAAAGAAGAATTTAACACAATTAAAAATAAATCAGATGAAAGAGGCAGCAATTAAAGAAATCAAAGATACTTCTGTCAAAATTGCACTGAAGTCAGTGAAAAAAATTATTACAACTACAGTTGATAAATCTAAATTAGATAATCTGTTTGAAAAAAATCTTGAAGAAGCAAAGACTGAATTAAAAAAAATTAATTCATAACTAAATTACGTTACATTTTCTTAAAATAATATAAAATCCAAATTATGAATTCGATAGTAATAGGATCAGGTTTTGGTGGCATGGCTGCAGCATTAAGGTTAAAAGCTAAAGGCCACAATGTAACCTTGATTGAAAAACATGAAGATTTAGGTGGACGGGCGAGAGTTTTTAAAAAAAATGGATTTACGTTTGATGGCGGTCCAACTGTGATAACAGCGCCCTACTTAATTGATGAATTATTTCAGCTTTTTAACAAGAATTCTAAAGATTATTTAGAAATAAAATCTTTAAAAACTTGGTATCAATTTGTTTTTGAAGATGGTTTTAAGTTTGACTATTCTGGTAATGAAGAAGAAATGGTTAATCAAATAAAAAAGATTAACGAAAAAGATGTTAACGGATATAAAAATTTAGTTAATTTTACAAAAAAGATTTTTGATAAAGGTTTTACTGAACTATCAGATGTCCCATTTGATAAACCCTCCTTTATGTTAAAGCAAATACCCTCTTTATTTAATTTAAAGAGTTATAAATCTGTTTATGGTTTGGTTTCTTCTTACATAGAAAATGAAAAATTAAGAAGATTACTTAGTATGCACCCACTATTGGTAGGTGGTAATCCTTTCACAACAACTTCAATATATGGACTAATCTTATATTTGGAAAAAAAATGGGGAATTCATTACTCAATGGGAGGAACTGGTCAAATAATAAATGGCATGGAAAAATTAATGAATGAAGAACATATTAAAATATTAAAAGGATGCGAAGTAAATAAAATCGTATCAAATAAAAATAAAATAACTGGCGTTGAATTAAACAACGGGGATAAAATAGAAACAGATAATGTCATTTGTAACGCTGATCCACCTGCAGTTTACTCAAAATTAGCAAACACGAATAGTAGTAATTCTATTTTTAATTGGAAAATGAAAAGAATGGAATATTCAATGGGTTTGTTTGTGTATTACTTTGGAACCAAAAAAGTTTACAACAATATTGAACATCATACCATCAAATTTGGAGACAAGTACAAGGAACACTTGGATGATATTTTTAACAATAAAAAATTAAATGACGATATTAGTTACTATTTACATAGACCAACAGCTACAGACAAATCGATGGCGCCTGATAATCATGATTGTTTTTATGTGTTAGTACCAGTTCCTAACAACCAGTCTGGTATAGACTGGTCTATTGAGGGAAATAAAATGAAAAACTTAGTTATTAAAAAAATGGAGGAAAGTTTATTACCTAATCTAAGTGAAAATATTGTTGAGGATTTTTATTTAACGCCAGATTATTTTGAGAAAGAGTTAAATACAAAATATGGCTCAGGTTTTTCTATTCAACCAAAATTTACCCAATCAGCTTATTTTAGATTTCATAATAAGTCAGAGATTTTTGATGGTTTATATTTTGTTGGAGCAGGTACTCATCCTGGAGCAGGTGTGCCTGGAGTACTATCTTCAGCAAAAGTCTTAGACAAAATTCTATAATGGAGAAAAAGAGTTTTCTATCAATATACGCAAAATCATTTAACTGGGCTGGTTTTTTTCTTCCCAAAGAAACTTATTTAAAATGTTCTAATTTATACGATTTTTGTAGAACTTTAGACAATATAGCAGACGATGAAGGTACAATTGATGTTAAATTAAGAAGATTTTTAAATTTCAAAAATAATTTTATCAATAAAGAATTTCAGAACCATATAATTAAAAATATGTGGTTATTAATGGATGAATATAATATTTCCACAAAGATTGTAGAAGACTTATTCGATGGTGTGGAGTCTGATATTCAAAATGAAATAAGATTAAATTCAAAAAAGGAATTATTAATTTATTCTTATAGAGTAGCTGGAACTGTTGGATTAATGATGGCAAAAATTTTAAATGTAACTAGCTCTAATTCTCTTAAATCAGCTATAGATTTAGGTATAGCAATGCAGCTTACAAATATTTCCAGAGATGTAGTAGAGGACTCAAAAAATAAAAGATTTTATATAAAGCATAATTTTGAAACAATAAAAGAAACATTGGCTACTGCAGATTTATTTTATGATAGTAGCTTTTCATCAATAAAAGATATTCCTTTCAGTCTTCGATTTTCAATTTTAGTTGCAAGAAGAGTTTATAGACAAATTGGAAGAAATATTATTAAAAAACAAACAATTCAAAATTATAATAAATCAGGTAAAATTTTTGTAACTAATAATGGTAAGATATTGCAAACATTATTATCTATATTTGACTTGATAAAACTATCATTGATTAAAAAACATAATCACCTTAGAGATAAAGAACACGAATTAATAAGTGAAGAAATAAATTTAAATGAAAGATTTTGATTTTGTTATAATTGGAGGAGGTTGTGCAGGATTATCTTTAGCGTATGAATTAGAGATCAATAATAAGTTAAAAGATAAAACTTTAGCGATCATTGAACGAAGAGATGAATACAAAAAAGATAAAACATGGTCTTTCTGGAAAACATATTCACATAATTTTGATGACTGTGTAAAAAAAAACTGGGAACATTTTTCTATAAATATACCACAAAAAACTAAACATCTGGAGTGTAATAGTTTTCCATATCAAACTATAGACAGTGGATTATTTTATGAGAAAATAAATACTAAATTAAAACAGAATAAGAATATTTCCTTTCACAAAAATGATCATAATATAAATATTGATAAATCCTTAGTATTTAATAGCGTTCCAAACTTAGATAATCAAAACTCTGGTCTTTGGCAACATTTCTGTGGGGTAGAAATAGAGACAAAAAAAGAATTTTTTGATGAAGAAATGATGAATTTAATGGATTTTGATTGTGAGCAGAGAGGAAGTGTTCATTTTTTTTATACACTTCCATATTCAAAAAAAACAGCATTAGTTGAGACAACTTGGTTATCAGAAATGAATGATGATTCCCAAAAAGATTATGATCAGCAAATTAAAGATTATATTGAGAATAATCTTAAAATAAAAGATTATAAGATTACATACAAAGAAGTAGGTGCAATACCTCTTTTTTACCCAATAATTGACCAAGTAAAAAATAAAATTCATATTGGAACGGCTGGTGGTATGACAAGGTTAAGTACTGGTTATACTTTTCTAAATATTCAAGAACAAAGTAAATACATAAGAGAAAATATCGAAAACATTAGTAAATTGAAAACTTTTCGAATTAAAAAAAAATACCAATTTCTTGATAATATTTTTTTAAAAGTTCTTAAAAATAATCCAAGCAAAATGCCAAATATTTTTTTTAGGATGTTTAATAATAAATCTAATACTGTTATAAAATTTTTATCGAATAGAAGTAATTTGTTTGAAGATTTATCAATAATATTAAAAATGCCTAAATGGATTTTTATCAAAGCACTTTTTTAAATTAAATGATTAGAATTAATTTTTACCACTCTTTAATTTTTTTTAATTTTTGTATATTTTTATCAGGAATTGATTATCTAAGAGAAGGTAGTTTCTTAATTATTTCTTTATTTTTAATTTTATCAATTGGAATATCTCATGGTTCTCTTGATAATATTAAAGGTAAAAAACTGATTAAATATTTGGGATATAGATCAATGAGCGTTTTTTATTTGTGTTATTTGCTTATTGGTGCAGTTACAATATTAATTTGGTTAATATTTCCAAAATCATTACTTTTCTTATTTTTAATTATAGCTGCTTATCATTTTGGAAAAGAGGACTCTGAATTTATCAATCAAAAGAAAAATTTCGAATTAATTTATTTTTTAAAAGGATCATTAATTATTACATCACCCTTATTTTTCCATAAAGAGGAAACACTCGCAATTTTCGAGACATTAAATTTTAATATTTCAAATTATTTAATAATATCTGACGAGATATTATTCATTCTTATTTTTTTATCTTTGCTCTCTGGAATTATTTTATCATTTAAAAAAAATATTGAAGTTAAATCATTATTGTTAATGGATTATTTATCAATACTAATCCTAAATTATTTTTCTAATCCAATAATTGCTTTTACGATTTACTTTTGCTTTTTACACTCTATCAGACACTCGATTTCTTTGATTAGAGAAATAAATAAAAATTTGACAAAAGGTTTACCAATATTCGTTAAAAAAGCCTTTCCACTTACAATTTTAACAATTTTTGGGTATGTTGTTTCAATATCAATTCTGAATAATTATAACGAATTTAACGAAACTATATATCGAGTAATTTTTATTGGATTGGCCTCATTAACTTTTCCTCATATATTGCTCGAATATTTAATTGAAAAAAATGAGCAATAAAAATATTAATTTAATTGGTTGGATATTATTCATTATTTCTGCGTTGGGTTTTATAATATCAAGTGTGGGAAGTTTTTGGGCTATGTTTGGGAGTCTTTTTTTTCTAATTGCATGTATTGTTTTTTTAATCCCATTTTTTCGAAAGGATGAAATTGAAAAATAATCATCTAAAAATTCTTTTAGCAGCTCCCAGAGGTTTTTGTGCAGGAGTTGATAGAGCAATTGAAATTGTAAAAAAAAGTATAGAAAAATATGGTGCTCCTGTATACGTAAGACATGAAATAGTTCATAACAAACATGTAGTAGACAGCTTAAAAAAAATTGGCGCAATATTTGTTGAAGAAATTGATGAAATTGAAGATAAAACTAGACCTGTTATCTTTTCAGCTCATGGTGTTCCTAAATCTGTGCCTCAAGAAGCAGAAAGTTTAAATATGATATTTGTTGATGCGACATGCCCATTAGTATCGAAAGTTCACAGAGAGGCAGAAAATTTAAATAAAAAAGATGTTAAAGTATTGCTTATAGGTCATAAAAACCATCCTGAAGTAATTGGCACAATGGGACAAGTTCCTGATGGAGAAATTGATCTAATAGAAACGATAGAAGATGCAAAAAATTATCAAAGAAGAAAAAATAATAAACTTGCTTATATTACACAAACAACATTATCCGTTGATGATACAAAAGATATTATTAATGTTTTAAAAGAACGCTTTCCTGATATTCACGAACCAAAAAAAGATGATATTTGCTATGCAACCACAAATAGACAAGCTGCAATAAAAAAAATTGCAAAACAGTGTGATAATCTATTTGTGATTGGTAGTCGGAATTCTTCTAACTCAGTTAGATTGGTAGAAGTAGCTAAAAACAATGGATGTAAACATGCTGAATTAGTTCATTCAGAAAGCGCTTTTCCACTAG
This sequence comes from uncultured Pelagibacteraceae bacterium, assembly GCA_902549785.1. The sequence continues at coordinate 7,498 of CACCWT010000014.1, read as the reverse complement.
AAAAAATATCTAAATGCAGAACAATAGGTATTTCATCTGGTGCTTCAGCTCCTGAAGTATTAGTTAATGAATTCATAGAAAAAATTAAAAAAAAATTTACCGTAGAAATAGAGGAAATTGAAATAGTCAAAGAAGATGTAACATTTAAAATCCCAGGAAAATTGAATTAATGGCTGTTTATACTAGAATAAATAAGGGTGATTTAAGTTTAATAGAGAAAACCTTTAAAATAAGTAAAATTCTATCATTTTCAGGAATAAAAAAAGGAATTGAAAATACTAATTATTTATTAAAAACAAAAAATAGAAAAATAATACTGACTATTTTTGAAAAAAGAGTTAAAAAAAAAGATTTACCATTTTTTATGAACCTTATGTTTGGTTTATCAAAAAATAAAATCAAATGTCCAGAACCAATTAAGAGTAAAAAAGGGAAATATTTATTCAAAATTAAAAATAAAACTGCTTGTTTGGTAAGTTTTTTAGAGGGAAAAGACAAAAATCAACTTACAAATAAAGATTGTTTTCAAGTTGGAAAAAATGCAGCTCTGTTACATTTGGCTGCAAAAAAATTAAGATTATATAGAAAAAATTCATTATCAGTCAATGCGTGGGGACCTTTATTGAATAAAATAGATAAAAAAATTAATAAACTTTCAAGTAATTTAATAGATACTATGCGAACTGACTTAGTCGATATCAAGAAAAAATGGCCAAAAAGTATGCCCAATGGAATAATACATAGTGATCTCTTTATTGATAATATTTTTTTTTATAAGAAAAAATATTATGGGTTCATTGATTTTTATTTTTCTGCAAATGATTTTTTAGCCTATGAATTAGCTACATGTGTGAATGCATTATGTTTTAAAAAAAGAAATAAAATTTTTATTTTAGACAAAAGTAAATCTGCACATTTATTAAGAGGTTACCAATCAATACGTAAATTAAATACTAAAGAAAAGAGTAATTTCAATACTTTATGCAGAGGTTCGGCTTTGAGATATCTACTTACAAGATCATATGACTATTTAAATACTCCAAAAAAAGCATTAATTAAAATTAAAGACCCAAAAGAATATTTAGATAAATTAAATTTTCACAGAAAATTAAATTCATTTAAGGATTACAATTAATGATAAAAATCTATACTGATGGATCGTGCTTAGGTAATCCAGGAAATGGTGGATGGGCTGCAATTATTATAGATGATAAAAAGAAGACCCATATAAAGGGTAGCAAAAAAGATACCACTAATAATCAAATGGAATTACTTGCTCCAATAAAAGCTCTTAAAAAAATCCCTAAAGGAAGTAATGTTCAGATTTTCACAGACTCTAAATATGTAAAATCAGGAATAACAGAGTGGATACATAATTGGAAAAAAAATGGTTGGAAAACTGCAAATAAACAACCTGTAAAAAATAAAGAACTCTGGACCGAATTAGATCTTATGACTAGTGAATTTGAAATAAAATGGAGTTGGGTAAAAGGTCATTCTTCAGATAAATTAAATAATGAAGTTGATTTAATTGCTAGAGAAGCTGCAAACTCCTAACGGGGCACCTGGCAACAGAACGCACCTTCTTGCTAAATAATACCTAAAATTCCCTCTGCAGAGGATATTCCACAATTTTTAGTTTCCTCTTCCTCTTGGATATTTTGAACTTGAAGATTTTCTATAACCATTGCATAACGGCTTGATCTCATTCCCATACCTTTTGAGTTTCTATCAACTTCAGCACCAATAAGCTTAGTAAATGACAAATAAGGATCAGCTAACATATTTATATTTTCTCCTATATTATTCGCCTCACCCCAAGCATTCATTACATAAGGGTCATTAACAGCTAGGCAAAATATTTTATCAATACCTTTATCAAAGATTTGTTGAGCATTTTTAACATAACCCGGCAAGTGAAATTTAGAGCATGTAGCTGTAAATGCGCCAGGTAAACCAAACAATATTATTTTTTTTGGTCCTAGTATCTCAGATACATTTTGCTCTTTAGGTTCTCCATCAACTAAATGGAAGATTTTTACATCTGGGATTTGATCGTTTACTCTTAACTTCATAATTTACTTTTAACGAAATTTTTTACTGCCTCTGTATCATTTTTTAATAGTTGAAAATTTTCCTCTTTACTATGAACATATTGTAGCTCTTTAGGTAGTTCTTCATGTTTATTTATAGCCTTATCTGTAGCAGCTGGAAATTTGCATGGATGAGCAGTAGATAAAACTACGCAATCACTAAAATTTAGCTTATTTGCAGCCCCTACTCCAACTGCAGTATGAGGATCTAATATGACACTACTTTTGTCAAAATGTTGTTTAATAATTTCTAAGGTTTCATTTTCATCACAACTTTCTGAAATAAAATCTTTTTGGATAATGTCTAAGTTTGATTTTTCTATTTTATATTCATTATTCTTAACTTTTTTCATTACATCTGATGTAATGCCAGAATTAGAATTATTCACATAATAAATTAATCTTTCAAAATTACTTGCTAACTGAATATCCATACTTGGAGAAAGTGTTTCTTTAACTTTTTTTGAAATATAATCACCTTTAGAAATTGCTCGATGCAAAATATCATTCTCATTAGTTGCAACAATAAGTTTATCTATGGGCAATCCCATTTCTTTTGCAATATAACCTGCAAAAACATCTCCAAAGTTTCCTGTTGGTACTGAAAAAGAAATTGGTTTGTCAATATCAAGTTTAAAATAAGTATAAAAATAATAAACAGCTTGAGCTATAATTCTTGCCCAATTAATAGAATTAACCCCTGACATATTGATTGAATTTGAAAAATCTAAATCTGAAAACATTTGCTTAACAATATTTTGGCAGTCATCAAAATTTCCATCAATTGCGATATTGAAAACATTTTCATCTTCAACTGTTGTCATTAATTTTCTTTGAACTGGTGAAATTCTATTATTAGGATGTAAAACAAAAATATTTAAATTTGATTTACCTCTAATTGCATCAATAGCAGCTGCCCCTGTATCACCTGAAGTAGCCACAACAATGTTAATTTTTTTATCATTTTTAGTTAAGTAATATTCATACAAATTACCAATAAATTGCATAGCAACGTCTTTAAAAGCTAGTGTTGGTCCATGAAAAAGTTCTAACAATTTTAGATCACCAAGATTTGAGATTTTAATAACTTCTTTTTCTCTAAAAGTTGAATAAGATTTTTCAATTAACTCAGAAAGATCTTCTTTAGATATAAAATCAGATGAAAACAAATTTATTATTTCAGTAGATAAATCGTTGTAATTAAGATTTTTAAGATCTGACAATTCTCCTGAACTGAATTTTTTTAAAGATTTAGGTACATAAAGTCCGCCATCATCAGCAAGGCCTTTAATAAAAACCTCCTCAAAACTATATTCTTTCGAATTATCTCTTGTACTTACATATCTCATGAATTTTTTTTACCATTTTCTTATAAAATAAATAGGATTATTTATTTTATGATCTGGTCTACCAAAAATAATACAAAAAGCAAAAATAAGTAAAAAATTGAGTAAGAAAATACCTTTTTAGCCTTCTTTATTTCAAATTTGTTTTTTTTAAATTTAAGAAGATCGTAACATACATAGTTGTAATAAAATGTCAGTAATAGAGATACAATTAAAAATGTTTCACCAACAAACCCGATATAATAAGGCAATATTAATATTGGTAACATTATTAATGAATAAACAAATATATTCTTCTTTGTCTCTTCAATTCCATTAGTAATTGGTAACATTGGGATTTTAGCTTTTTGATAGTCATCTGCTTTATAAAGGCTAAGAGCCCAAAAATGAGATGGGGTCCAAAAGAATATGATTAAGAAAAATGTTATTGGTTCTAATGTTAGCGAGTTAGTAGCTATTGTCCAGCCTATAACTGGTGGCAATGCACCTGATGCGCCTCCTATAACAATATTTTGTGGAGTTTTTCTTTTCAACCAAATTGTATAAACAAAAACATAAAATGCTATTGTTACAGATAATAGTATAGCTGATGTTAAATTTGAAAAATAATACAATCCAACTACTGAAATAATTGACAGTAATGTACCGAATAAAAGAGCATGCTCCCTGTTTACTTTTCCAGTAGGAATCGGTCTTAGACAAGTTCTTGTCATTAATTTATCTAGATCAGCCTCATACCACATATTTAGAGCACCTGCAGCACCTGCGCCCATTGTAACAAAAAAAATTGCGATTATTGAATTTAGAAATGAAACTGAAACTGGAGCTGTTAACAACCCAACTGCACAAGTAAAAATTACCAAAGACATTACTCTGGGCTTCATTAACAATAAAAGATATTTAAAATAAGATAAAAAACTTATTGAAACTGACTTTTTTTTAATTGTATTTGCAGTCACTATTACTCAACATTCAGTGAAACAAATATTACAAGTAATATAACACCCGCTATTAAGATATGATTTCCAAGATCAAATATTCCTACTTTACTATTTTTCTTATCAATTAATCTTCTATGCAAAGGTATTTGATCATAAGGATTTATTGAGACTTTATCTCCTTGTTCTTTCTGATTTTCTAATTTAACTGAATAGCCAAACCAAACAATATAAATAAAGAAAACAAATAAAATTAAGAAGAAAGCTAAATATCCATATGCATCCATTTTAAGCTCCACCTCCAACTACAAAATAAAATAATCTTGAAAATAGTGTATACTGAAATTCAGCTGCCATTAAGAATATGAAGCAAGCTATGGCCGTCATTGGCCATAAAAGAACATTTACCAATGCATATCTTTCCCAAAACAGGTGCATGAAAAATGCCATTATCAGCCCTGCTTTTAGGAACATGAAGAATAATATTAATGACCATCTTAGCATTCCTTGGAATTGATACCAGTCGACCATGTAAGAAAAAAAACTGAGTACGAATAACAAAGTCCAAATCCAAAGATAAATTCCAATTTTATGTGTGGAAGCTTCCTCTTTTTTGTCTGTCTTTTCAATATTATTTGTATTTTCCATAATTTATTTTACCACAAGTAAAAGAAAGCAAAAATAAAAACCCATACAAGATCTACGAAGTGCCAATAAAGTCCTAAAATCTCAATTTCTACATAATCGCCCTTTAATTTTGTGAACCATCCTTTTTTGCCTTTTTCGTAGTGGCCAGCAAACACTTTATAAGTATATATAAATAAAAAGATTACTCCGATAGATACGTGAAAGCCGTGAAAACCGGTTATCATAAAGAAAAATGATCCAAATTGTGCAGCTCCGAATGGATTTTCCCAAGGTCTCACACCTTCATGAATTAATTTTGACCACTCATAAGCCTGCATTCCAACAAAAGTTAAACCACCGAGCGCAGTCGCCAATAATAGCCACCCACACATTTTTCTATTTTTTTCGTATCCATATTTAACAGCGATAGCCATTGTTCCACTACTGGTGATCAAGACAAAGGTCATAAGAGCAATCAGTAATAACGGAACAGGTACACCAAATGCTTCTAGTGCAAATACTTCACTAGGATTTGGCCACTCGACAGGAGTTGAACCTCTTCCTTTCATGTATGAAATTAGAAAACAACTAAAAACAAAAGTATCACTTAATAGAAAGATCCACATCATGGCTTTACCCCAATGCACACCTTTGAACATTGTTTGGTCTGACGCTGTGTCAGACGCCATTCCCTTAAACCCTGGTTTAAGTTCGAAGCCGTCTATTTTTGGTTCAGACATTTATTTCTCTTATGTTTTTTCTACTTCTGTATGTATTACTTCACTCGGAGCAGTAGTTTGTGGAATATAATCTTCCTTAGCTCCTGGAACACTAAAATCATAAGGCCATCTGTGCACAACTGGAAGTCTTTCACCGAAGTTGCCATGTTCTGGTGGAACAGTAGAAGTGTACCATTCTAATGAATTAGCTTTCCAAGGATTTTGCTCTGCCTTTTTGCCTGTTTTTAATGTTTTAATTATATTGAAAATTAAAATAAATTGTGCAGCTCCTACTATGAATGCTGCAATACTAATAAATTCATTCATTCCCACTGCTGATGTCATATATGGACTATCATACATTTCAAAATATCTTCTTGGAACTCCGATAAATCCTAAGTAGTGCATTGGGAAATAAATAGAGTAAGCTCCTAAAAAAGTAATCCAGAAGTGCCATTTTCCAAGACCTTCATCTAACATTTTCCCTGCAACTAATGGGAACCAGTGATAAACTGCACCCATAATTACCATTAATGGTGCAATACCCATTACCATATGGAAATGTGCTATCACGAAATAAGTATCTGATAATGGAACATCAACTGATACGTTTCCTAAAAATATTCCAGTGATTCCACCATTAACAAATGTTACTATAAAACCTAAACACCACAACATTACTACGTTTATTCGTATATTTCCTCTCCATAAAGTTAGTATCCAGTTATAAACCTTCATGGCTGTTGGAACCGCAATAATCAATGTAGTTGTTGCAAAGAAGAAACCAAACCAAGGATTCATTCCGCTTACATACATGTGGTGTGCCCAAACAAAGAAACTTAATGCTCCAATTCCAACAATTGCCCACACCATCATTCTATACCCAAAAATATTTTTTCTAGCATGAACAGAGATTAAATCTGAAACTATCCCAAAAGCAGGAAGTGCAACAATATAAACCTCAGGGTGTCCAAAGAACCAAAACAGGTGTTGGAAAAGAATTGGGCTTCCACCACCATATTCTAGAACTTCACCAGCCTTTAATATTGTTGGCATGAAGAAACTAGTTTGTAAAACCTTATCTAAAGTCATCATTATAGCACTTACCAATAATGCTGGAAATGCTAACATTGCAAGCACTGTAGCTGTAAATATACCCCAGACTGTAAGAGGCATTCTCATTAATGTCATCCCTCTAGTTCTAGCTTGAAGAATTGTAATCATGTAATTTAATCCGCCCATTGTAAATCCAATTACGAAAAGAGATAAAGAAATAAGCATTAATAAAATTCCCATACCTGCTCCAGGAGTGCCCTCTAAAATTGTTTGAGGAGGATATAAGGTCCACCCTGCACCTGTTGGGCCACCTGGCACAAAGAAACTTGCCATCAAAACTGCAACGGCAACAAAGAACATCCAAAAACTTAACATGTTCACATATGGAAAAACCATATCTCTTGCTCCAACCATTAATGGTATTAAATAGTTACCAAAGCCTCCAAGGAATAGCGCGGTTAAAAAATAAACCACCATTATCATTCCATGCATGGTTACGAATTGATAATAATGTTCTGCAGTCATGAAACCAGCTAACTCAGGAAAACCTAGCTGAAGTCTCATTAACCAAGATAAAATTAATCCTACAACCCCTGTAAATACTGCTGTTAAAAAATATTGCACACCGATTACTTTTGCATCTTGGCAAAATACCCATTTCTCAATAAAACTATGAGGGTGATATAATTCTTGTTCACCGACTTCTGAAGGTCTTACAT
>CACCWT010000013.1 GCA_902549785.1 uncultured Pelagibacteraceae bacterium | reverse complement strand
TTGAAGAACACCATTGATTGCAGCATCCATTGCATCACTTTGGTTCACCTCATCAACGAATTCTTTATTAATTTTATCTAAGACTTCTGAAAAGACATCTATTTTTTTATAAATATCATTCTCTTCTAATGCACAAACAATACTAGTTACGAAAAAAAAAATAAATAATGATAAAAAATATGTTTTAAGTTTTTTCATTATATAATCACTTTTTCTTTAGGAATTAATTCAGACCATATTTTTTCTAATTCATAAAATTTTCTTTTTTCAGGATTGAAAATATGAATAATTAGATCTATTCCATCAACAAGTTTCCAATCACTACTTTCTCTTCCTTCAATTTTACAATTACTTACACCATTTTTTTTTAAGTATTCATAAACTTGCTCTGATAAAGCTTGGATATGTCTTGAAGACGTTCCGCTAGCGATTATCATTTGATCCGCTATTGATGATTTTCCATCTAAATCTATTGAAATAATATCTAGGGCTTTATTTGCATCTAAGAGATTTACCACATCCTTGTGAAGAGAAGAGATTTTGTCCATTAATTTTTAAAAGAGTATCAAATTTTTCTTAATTTAGAAGATGAAATATTGACCTTATTAAATTTTATAAATTTTAAGCTTTTCTTACCATATTTTTTAAAGCTTCTAGAACTTAATGATTTGGCCTTATATCTGTCTCTATCAAATACTAGAATGTTACAAATAGATGAAATTAAATCAGAATTCTTCCATTTGTGAAAATTAATCAAACTATCTGCTCCCATTATAAAATAAATATCAGTCTTTTTATTATTTTTTTTTATATATTTTATCAGGTCAATTGTTCTGTTTGATTTAATTTTATCCTCAAAATATTTAACTTTTATAAATAGATTTTTTTGAGCAATTTTTTTTGCAAAATTAATTCTTTTATTTAAACTTAAACTACTTTTTCCTTTAAATGGATTTTTTTTGGTTATCGCCCAAATAATTTTATCAATATCAAATCTTTTTTTTGCCTCTTTAGAGATACTTAAATGTCCTTTATGTGCTGGATCAAAAGTGCCTCCAAGAATACCAATTTTTTTTTTATTTCCTTGTTTGTCCAGATCCATATATCTCATATTTGTAACTAACTAGCTGGTTTAGTCCAACAGGACCTCTTGGTGGAAGTTTATTTGTTGAAATTCCAACCTCACCTCCAAAACCAAATTCTCCTCCATCAGCATACTGTGTCGAAGAATTGTGAATAGCGATCGAACTTTTAACATTTTTTATAAAAAATTTAGCAGAATTTTTATTATTTGTAATTATCGCATCAGTATGCATTGTTCCGTATTTATTAATATGATTCACTGCATCATTAATATTGTCCACTAGTTTTACAGATATTTTTGCAGATAAATGTTCCTTTGACCATGTTTTATTATTTGCTAATTTTGAATTCCCGTTAAACAATTTAGAAATTTTTCTATCAGCATAAATATAGCAACCTCTTTCAGTGAGTTCATTTAATATCTCATTTACATTTTTAGATTTATTTTTATGTATTAAGAGTGTCTCAGTAGCTCCACAAATGCTAGTATTGCGCAACTTAGCATTGATTAATATTTTCTTTGCCATCTTAAGATTGGCATCTTTATCAATATATGTATGACACATACCTTCAAGGTGGCCAATTACAGGAACAGAGGATAGATCTTGAACTTTTTTTACAAGACTTTTTCCACCCCTTGGAATAATAACATCTATATATTCTGACATTTTTGACAACATATAGTCGACCAGTTTTCTATTTTTATTCTCTATAAACTGAACAAAATTCTTATTTATTTTATTTTTTTCTAAAGATTTTCTAAAAAGATCAGCTAAAATTTTATTACTAAAGTAAGCCTCTGACCCTCCTCTTAATATTACGCAGTTCCCAGATTTAAAACAAAGTGTGGATACATCTGAAGTAACATTTGGTCTACTTTCATAAATTACACCAATAATACCAATTGGAATTGATACTTTCTTAAGTTTTAAGCCGTTTGGTCTTTTCCAGGTTTCTATATCAACATCTACTGGATCCTTAAATTTTGAAATAGTTTTAATTGACTTAATAATTGATCTTATTTTATCATTATTAAGAGCAAGTCTTTTAATTATATTCTCTTTAAGTTTTTTAGATTTGGCAATTTTTATATCTTTTGCGTTTTCGACTAAAATTTTGTTTTGGTTTTTTAAAATAAGTTGAATGTAATAATTTAATACTTTATTTTTTCTTTTATTACTTATTTTGTTTTGAAAAGCAATTTTTGCATTTAAACCAATTTTTTCTAAAGTTTTATTCATTTGATTAATACCATATCATCTTTATGAATAACTTCTGATTTTGAAACATAACCTAAAATATCATTTATTTTATTAGAATGCTTACCTTTAATTTTCAAAATTTCTTCCGAAGAGAAACTACTTAATCCCCTAGCAAATTCGGTCATATTATTGTTTAGTATTTTGATATGATCACCTTTGCTAAAACTACCTTGAACATCCTTAATTCCTGCAGCTAATAAACTTTTCCCATTATTTAAAGCTGATAATGCACCTTCATCAATAACTATTTTTCCCTTTGGAGAAACTGAACTTATAATCCACTTTTTTCTCGCATCTAATTTTGAGATTTTAGGTAAAAACCAAGTACATATATTTTTAGTTAAAATTTTTTGAATTGGTCTATTTATTAAGCCATTAGCAATTGCCATATGACACCCTGAGAATTGACAAATTTTAGCAGCATCAATCTTCGTTTTCATTCCGCCAGATCCAAATTCTCCAGTTTTATTTGTTGCTAACTTTTCTACATTTTGATCGATATTTTTTATTTCACGAATTAATTTAGCTTTTTTATCTAATTTTGGATCTTTAGAGAAAAGACCACTAACGTCAGATAATAAAATTAAACAATCTGCACTTGATATTTGTGCAACCCTAGAAGCTAGTCTGTCATTATCACCATATTTAATCTCAGAAGTGGCTATACTATCATTTTCATTTACTATTGGAATAAAACCAAGACTAAATAAATTCTCAAAAGTTCTTTTTGCATTAATAGCCCTTCTTCTTTTTTCTGTATCCTCAAGTGTTAGCAAAATTTGAGAAAGATTGATTTTTGACTTTTTAAAAGTTTTTTTAAAAAGATTCATTAACTCTATTTGGCCAATTGATGCTACCGCCTGACTTTTATCAAGTTTCAATTTTTTTTTACTTAATTTTAATTTTTTACATCCTAATGCAATTGCTCCTGAACTAACCAAAATTATATTTTTGTTTAATTTTTTTAGATGTTGAATATCTTTTGCAAATTCTGACAACCATTTTTCTCTGATAATTTTTTTGTCATTAATCAATAAAGATGATCCAATTTTTATAACGACAGTCTTTGAGTCTTTAAGATACATAATTAAGCAATGTTGATTTAATATCAGATACTGATTTTTTATCGAGTGTTGATGTTATAAAAACAGATTTCTTGATAATTTTTTCAAAATCTTTTATTTTTTCTTTTATTTCATTCTCATCAATTAGGTCTATTTTGTTAAACACTATTATTTCCTGCTTTTTTAATAGCTCTGAACTATATTTACCCATTTCATCCCTCACTTGAAGATATGAGTTTATTAAATCATTTTCTGATATATCAATTAGATGCAAAAGCGCTTTGCATCTTTCAATATGTTTTAAAAATTTAATCCCTAATCCTGTCCCTTGATGTGCTCCTTCAATTAAACCTGGAATATCTGCTAAAGTTATCTCTTTATAGTCATACATTGCGACACCTAAATTTGGATTTAAAGTTGTAAATTTATAATTTGCAATTTTAGGAGTGGCACTTGTTAATGATGCTAATAAACTAGATTTTCCTGCATTGGGTAATCCAATGATACCAATATCAGCAATTGTCTTAAGTTGTAAATAAATCCAGAATTCTTCTCCAACTGTACCTTTGGTAAATTTCTTTGGAGCTCTATTAGTTGATGATTTAAACCTTGTGTTACCAAAACCTCCTTTACCACCTATAGCTGCAACAAATTTTTCATTTTCCTTCTTGAAATCAAAAATAAGGGTTTTATTATCTTCCTCAAATACTTGTGTTCCAACTGGTACTTTTAAATATAAATCTTCTCCTCCTCTTCCTGTTTTATTTTTCCCACTTCCATCTCTACCTCTCTCAGCTTTAAAATGCTGTTGATATCTAAAATCAATTAGTGTGTTTAAATTTCTCTCTGATTCAAGAATAATAGAACCGCCTTTCCCTCCATCACCTCCATCAGGTCCTCCAAATTCTATAAATTTTTCTCTTCTAAAACTAGGAGAACCAGATCCACCGTCTCCAGCTTTTACATATATCTTAACTTGATCGAGAAATTTCATGATTTTACAGAATTAATTAGCTGTCTACTAATTAGGCTTTACTGATACGTAAGTTCTGTCTGATTTGCTTTTTTTAAAAACAACTTTTCCTTTAACAACAGAAAAAATTGAGTGGTCTTTACCCATTCCAACATTTTCCCCAGGAAAAATTTTAGTACCTCTTTGTCTTACTATAATATTTCCAGGTATTACTAATTCACCACCATATTTTTTCACACCTAGTCTACGGCCTGCACTATCTCTTCCGTTTCTCGATGATCCACCTGCTTTTTTTGTTGCCATAAATTACCTATTTATTTTGAAGCCTCAATTTTTTCTTCTTTTGCTTCTTTAACTACAACTTCCTTTTTTTTCATCTTTTCAGCCTCTGATAAAATTTTACCATCTTTTGAAAAAATTTTGTTAATTCTTATTAGTGAATACTGTTGTCTGTGCCCATTCTTACGTCTTGAATTTTTTCTTCTTCTTTTTTTAAAAATTAGAACAGTTCTTTCTTTGCTATTTTTTAATAATTCAGCTTCAACTTTCGCACCATCCACAGTTGGTGCACCTAGTTCAATGTTCTTATCGTCTCCATAAGCTAAAATTTCATTAAATTCTACTTTAGTTGCTGGGTTCGACTCAGCTAATTTTTCTACTTTTATTATTTCACCAGCTGAGACTTTGTACTGTTTTCCACCTGTTTGTATGACTGCGTATGACATTAAAGATCCTAATTTTTAATTATCAGCAATATAATCAGGGTCTTATTTTAGTCAAGCTGAATAAGCTAGAAATTATCCTTTAAATCTCTCAATTTTGAAAAGTTTTCAACATTTTTTGATCTTAAAAAAATATTAGTTTGTAGCTCTTCTTCAAGTGTTGATGGAATAGTTGGCTGACCTTTGGCAAGTCGATTTTTTATAAACTCAATTTTCGAAATTAAAGCTTTATTTTCTGGATCGTGTTTTAGGCAAAAATCTGAATTTTTTAATGTATATTCATGTCCACAATAAATTTCTGTCTCAATTGGTAAATTTTTTAACAACTGCAAAGAATTAAACATCTGTTCATGAGTGCCCTCAAACACTCTTCCACAACCTAATGAAAATAATGTATCTCCAGAGAATAATGCATTTTCATTAAAAAAATAGAAACATATATGGCCTAAAGTATGTCCTGGAATATGAAAAACTTTTGCTTCAAATATACCGTCTTTCCAAGTTTCATCATTTTTTAAAGATATATCTATTTCAGGTATTCTATGTTTATCCTCATTAAAACCTATAACCTTAGCATTATATAATTTCTTGAGCTCTTTATTACCTCCAACGTGATCATAATGATGGTGAGTATTCATTATGAATTTTAATTTTAGATTAAGACTTTCAATTTTATCTATAATAGGCTCTGCTTCACTAGGATCTATTGCAATGGTAGACTTTGTTAACTCATCAATTAATAAATATGAAAAATTATCTTCTAAACATTTTATAATTTCTATTTTCATTTTACTTTTCTAATAAAAAAATACCTAGTTCAGATATTAGGTTTTTATATTTTAAATTTGAAGTTGTAATATTTGAAATTTTCTCTCCATTTAAAGAAATTGATTTATAAATATTAACTCTTTTGTTGTTACAAAAATTATAAAAGTCTTGAATTGTACACATATGTAGGTTGGGAGTATTATACCATTGATAAGGTAAATTCTTTGTAACTGGCATTTCTCCTTTTAATAACAAATCTAATCTAACTTTCCAATGTCCAAAATTTGGAATTGTAACAATTACCTTTTTCCCAACTCGTAATAAATTTTCAATAACATTTTCTGGGGTCATAAATGCTTGAAGAGTTTGACTTAATATTACGTAATCAAATGATAAATCTGGAAATTGTTTTAAATCATTCTCTGCGTCACCTTCAATAACAGCTAAACCTTTAGATAAACATTTTTTTACTTTTTCTTTAGAAATTTCAAGTCCTCTAACATCTACCACTTTATTTTTTGACAGATATTCCATCAAAATTCCATCACCACATCCAACGTCCAAGACTCTTGATTTTTCCTCAATAAACTTAGAAATAACTTTAAATTCTTCTTTCATTAATATTAGAATAAGTTGTATTTAAATAATTTTTAATAGTGCTTAAAAAATCTGGTACGTCTAACAAAAAGGAATCGTGACCTTTGTCAGTTTTAATTTCTACAAAACCAACATCAGCACCAATTGCATTAAGCGCTATTACAATATCTTTATTCTCTGAGGTTGGGTATAACCAATCAGAAGTAAAGGAAATGACGAAAAATTTTGTTTTGGTATCTTTAAATGCTTTGGAAAGGTTTCCTTCAAATTGTTTAGTTAAATCAAAATAATCCATCGCTCTAGTGATATACAAATAACTATTTGCATCGAATCTATCTACAAATACAGAACCTTGATATCTCAGATAACTCTCAATTTGAAAGTCAGCATCAAATCCAAATTTTAAATCAGATCTTTCTTGAAGATTTCTTCCAAACTTTTCTTGTAAACCTTGTTTTGATAAATACGTGATATGAGCAGCCATCCTAGCAACAGCTAAACCTTTATCTGGATTTGTTGATTTTTCATCATACAATCCCTCATTCCAATTGCTATCAGACATTATTGCTTGTCTTCCAAGTTCATTAAAAGCAATATTTTGAGCTGAATGACTAGCCGTACAAGCAATTGGTAAAGCTACTCTAGCCTTATTCGGAAAGTTCGATACGAATTGTAAAACTTGCATTCCACCCATGGAGCCGCCAGCAACTGCAAATAATTTTTCTATTTTTAAGTAATCTAATAGATTGTATTGAGCGTTAACCATGTCGTTAATTGTAATGACAGGAAAATTTGTACCTATAGGTTTATTGGTCAAAGGATCAATAATTCCTGGTCCGTAGGATCCCATACATCCACCAATAACATTCGCACAGATAACAAAAAATTTATCAGTATCGAATGCCTTACCTGAACCAACTGCGTAGTTCCACCAACCCTCTTTTTTTGTAATTGGATTGATGCCTGAAGCATACTGGTCGCCAGTTAGCGCATGAAAAATTAATATAGCATTATCTTTCTTTTCATTAAGATTTCCATAGGTCTCATAAGCTAATGGAAAGTTCGAAATTTCTTTGCCACAATCAAGCTTAAGAGTTTTATCAATAATTATATTTTTCATTTTATTTAAATTGCCCATAAAAATTTTGCTGAAATGAATTGTGAGAAAAAAAACTTATTTAGCAGGTTTTTTAAAGCGCTCGCAATTCAGTTAAATCAGCGCAAAAAGCTTTTATAAGATAGCTTTTTAGATGTCAATTTTTTTAGAATTATTGATTGTATTATCTAATTATCTGACTATTTATTAGTAAAACTAAGCAGCATGAATACTCCATTATTTAGAAAATTAAACCTAGAAGCCTATAAGCCTGGAAGATCATTCTTAAATAAAAAAAAAAGCATAATAAAATTATCAGCTAATGAATCAGCTTTAGGAATGAGCAAAAATGCTAATAAAGCAATAATAAAATCTAAAAATAATATATCAAAGTATCCAGATGGGAAATTTAAGGAATTAACATCCACGATTTCAAAAAAATATAATTGCAAGCAAAATCAAATTATCTGTGGATCTGGATCTGATGAAATTATTCAAATGCTATGCCAGTTATTTTTGAACAAAAGAGACGAAGTTGTTGTGCCAGAGTACAGTTTTTTAATGTACAGAATTTATGCAAAAATAGTAGGAGCAAAAGTTATATTTTCTAAAGAAAAAAATTTTAAAGTATCAAATGATGAAATTATAAAAAAAACAACTAAAAGAACTAAAATTGTATTTATAGCTAATCCAAATAATCCTACAGGAACATACATTTCTAAAAATCAGTTATTAGATCTAAGAAAACGTTTAAATGAAAAGATTTTATTAGTAGTTGATGATGCTTATTTTGAATATATGTTAAATAAGGATTATAGATCAGGTTTAGAGCTTTTTAAAAATAAAAATAATGTATTTATATTAAGAACTTTTTCAAAGATTTATGGTCTTGCATCTTTAAGAGTGGGATGGGGTTATGGAAGTAAAAAAATTATTGATGCTTTATATAAAATTAAACCACCATTCAATGTTAATAAGATAGCACAGGAATGTGCAGTTGAGTCTCTTAAAGATAAAAGTTTTATAAAAAAATCTGTAAAACATAATTTAGATTGGGCTAAAAAAATAAAAAAAATAATGAATTCTTATAATATTCAAACAAATGAAATTGGACCAAATTTTTTTCTTTTAGATTTTAAAAAATGTAAATTAACCGCAGCCTTTGTAGAGAGAAATCTTGAGAAATCAGGAATTATTCTTAGAGAGATGAATTCGTATGGTATTAAAAATTGTTTAAGACTTACAATTGGAAATGTAAGAGAAAATATACTTTTAATTAAGCAGATGAAAAAAATTTTTAAAGATGTTTAAAAATATATTGATCGTTGGTTGTGGATTAATTGGGTCTTCAATTTTAAGAGCATCCATAAATAAAAAAACTTCTAAAAACTTTTTTGTTTATGAAAAATCAAAAAAAAATATCGGAGAAATTAAAAAAATAGATAAAAAAATAATTATTTTAAAAAAACTAGATAATAAAATTTCTGATATGGATTTTGTTATAATTGCTACTCCGATGAGTCAGTATAAAAGAATTATTCCTCATTTAAATAAGCATTTAAGTAAAAAATCTTTAATTACCGACGTAGGCTCTACAAAGGAAAATATTAGCAAATTAAAAAATAATAGCCTGTCAAAGTCACTTCACTGGATTATGAGTCATCCGATATCTGGATCCGAGGTAAGTGGACCAAAGTATGGAAGTAAAAGTCTGTTTATTAATAAATGGTGCATAGTTTTTAGTGACAAAAATAAAATAAAACAGAAAAAATTGATTAATTTTTGGAAAAAAATTGGTTCAAAAGTAATAATTATGGATGAAAAAATACATGATAAGATATTTTCAATTACAAGTCATTTGCCCCATTTAATTGCTTACAATTTAATAAAAACCGCTCAAGATTTTCAAAAAACTCAAAAAAAAGATGTGATTAAATTTAGCGCAGGAGGATTAAGAGATTTTTCTAGGATTGCTGCATCAAATGAAATCATGTGGAGAGATATTTTTTTTAATAACAGAAAAAATGTTGTTAGTGCAATAAACTTATTTATCAAAAACTTAAAATCTTTTAAAAAAAATATTGAAAATCTAGATGACAAAACTTTGAGAAAAAAATTGGTTAATTCAAAAAAAGTTAGACAGCAAATATTGAATTTAAAACAAGACGTAGCAAAACCAGATTTTGGAAGAGATCAAAACTAAATTGATATAATTTTAATTACTTTTAAATTTGCAGTTTTTTCAATTAATTTAATGGTTTTTATTATTGGCATTAATATTACTTTTTTTTTTGGACCATATGCATGAATTAGTACTTTTCTATTTAAACAAATGGCGACATGTCCTTTCCAAAAAATAATATCCCCTTGCTTAAAAACTTTTTTGTTTTTAATACCTTTTTTTATTTTAACTTGATCTTTTGTATCTCTAGGGAAAAACTTATGGTTATATTTATAAAAAATTTGAAGTAATGCCGAACAATCGATACCATCAAATGTTTTACCACCCCATTTATATTTTATATTCAAAAAAAGTTTAAATATTTTACTGAAATTATAATTTCTTTTTTTTATAATTTGTAATTCATTTAATTTTACCCATTTATTTTTTTCAAACATTCCAAAATTATTTTTTTTATTAATAATCTGAATTTCAGATGAAAATGGAAGGTATTTTTTTGTTGAAAATTTATTATTGTTTTTTGGTTGATAATAAATTTTTGATTTTAATATACTGACTTTGTGAGTTTTGTTTAAAACTTTATTAAATTTTTTGATTTTAATAAATCCTAAGTAATTATCAAAATCAGTTCTGATTCTAAAAAAATCTTTCTTTTTTCCAATTATCCTAAATTTTTCACCGTAAATTAATTGTGTACTTATATTTGATTTCTTTGAGGCATGCTCATAAACATTTAAATAGGAACTTTCACAAAAATAGCTATTTTGCACCAATTTTCACTTTATTCCTAATAAACCATAGACAAATTAGTGATGGAATCACCATTATCGTTGTTATTATAAAAAATGTACCCCAGTCTCCATTTAGCCAATCTACTAACGCACCTGACGAAGAGGCAAGAGTAGTTCTTCCAGCAGTTCCTATGGATGCTAATAATGCATATTGAGTTGCCGTATAGGTCCTATCTACTAATAGAGAAATAAAGGCAACAAATGCAACTGTTGCAAATGCAGCAGTTATATCATCAGCAATTACAGCTATCGCAAATAATAATTCTGATTTACCTGTCCAGGCCAATAATGCAAAAAGTAAATTAGTTACAGCCATTAAACCTCCAGCAAAAAACATAGTCTTAACTGTTCCAGCTCTCATCGCCATCACACCACCTATTAAAGTGAAAACGACTGTGGTTATCCACCCTAATCCTTTTGAGTAAATAGCTATTTGTCCTTTTGAAAATCCAATTTCTTTATAAAAAACAATAGACATACGGCCCAAAAATGCTTCACCA
This sequence comes from uncultured Pelagibacteraceae bacterium, assembly GCA_902549785.1. The sequence goes on along the minus strand of CACCWT010000013.1, from coordinate 9,166 downwards.
ATTTTAAATAAAAATACAAATCCTAATATTCCAACTGCAATTGCAAAACCATTTTTTTTGAAAAAACTTATTATCGGCCCACCAATAGTTCCTGTAATATAAGCAACAAAATTTGTAAAAATATTACTGGATCCAAGCTTATCTCTAATTATTTGATCTGTTGCTTTTTGATTATTTACTCTATCAAAATCAATTGTTTCATGAACAAACATTAAAGCTATATTCATCAAGATAATTAAAATTCCTAAAACTAAAAAAGTAGCCTGCCAATAATCTGCAACGCCCATATTTTCAAAAAATTCCGCAGTAAATAATGCTACGACACCCCCTAATTTATATCCTGTCCACCATCCAACAACCGCCATAGCAGCTCCAGCGGCCATAGATTTTCCTTCATTTGAATTAATCTGTTCTATTCTGAGTGCATCAACAGTAATATCTTGAGTAGCAGAAGCAATAGCAATTACTAATCCGACACTGATCAAAAGTGCTAAGTTTTGAGTAGGATTTATGAAACTCCAAACTATTAAGCTTAGTAAAATAATTAATTGCATTAATACAATCCATCCACGTCTATGCCCTAATTTTTTAGTTAAAAACGGAATTTGTACTCTGTCAATTATTGGAGCCCATAAATAATTAAATGCATACACTCCAAATATTAATCCTGCCCAACCAATTGTTGATCTACTTAATCCCTCTTCTTTTAGCCAAAGACTTAAGCTACTTGCGATTAATACCCATGGAAAACCACTTATTGCTCCTAGAAGCAATATTCTTAACATTCTAATATCTTTATAAACTAATAAAGAGTCGACCCAGCTCTGTTTTGTTTCAGACATTAATATTTCCTCCAAAATGATGGAATAAATAATACTAATACAGCAAACAACTCTAATCTACCTAAAATCATCGCTAAGCTTAAAATCCATTTTGAAAAATCAGATAAATTAGCAAAATTACCATTCGGACCAATTATATCACCCAAACCAGGTCCTACATTTGATATTGATGTTGCAGCAGCAGATATTGAGGTTATCAAATCTAAACCGCTTGTTGATAAAAGAGCAGTTATAATAAAAAAAATCACAATATATAAAAATATAAAAGAAATGATTGATTCTAAAAATTTTTCATCAATATTATTATTTTCATATTTTATTTTAAATATACCTCTTGGATAAATTATTTTTTTTAGTTGTACAGAGATAAATTGGAACAAAATTTGTACTCTAAATATTTTAATCCCACAAGCTGTTGAGCCTGCACATCCACCTATGAACATAAGAATAAGAAAATAAATTAATGGGAATTGACCCCAATCACTAAAGTTTTGAGTTACATAACCAGTTCCAGTTAAAATTGATATTACATTAAATGCAACCGACCTTATGCTGATATCAAAAAAACTCTGATTTTTTAAAAATAGATATAAATACATCAAGACAATTGAAAAAAGTACAATTTTTATAAAAGTTTGAATTTGTGTATCTTTAAAGAATATTTTTTTGTCACCATTTAAGTATTTAACATAGGCAATAAATGGAATACTTCCTAAAATAATAAATACTATTGATGTTAATTCTATCAAAGAATTATCAAAGTAACCAATAGACTCATTATAATTTGAGAAACCACCTGTCGCTATTGTTGTCATTGAGTGGACTATACTATCAAAAAAGCTCATTCCAAATATTTTATAAAATAATGCACATATAAAAGTTAATCCTGAGTATACTAAGATCAGTCTCAATGCTATTTCTTTTGATCTAGGTAAAATTTTTTCTGGAGTATCGCTTGTAGATATAATAAACAACTGCATTCCACCAATATTCATAAGCGGCATTAAAGTAATTGCCATAACGATAATACCAATCCCACCTAACCATTGTAGCATTCCCCTCCATAGTAATATGCTTTTAGGGGTCTCATTTAAATTGGTGATTATAGTTGATCCAGTTGTAGTAATGCCTGACATACTCTCAAAAAAAGCATCAGTCACGCTCAATTCTATCTCAGAAAATATGAAAGGAAGTGAACCAAAAATAGCAATACTTAACCAAGATAATGCTGTTAAGAGAAAAGCTTGAGGTAAACTAATTTTTTTATCATGATCTAAATTACTAAGTAAAAAAAGAATTCCAAAAATAATCGTTACGATTCCAGAACTTATAAAACCAGAGTCGAGTTCATCATAAAAAAACTGCGCTAAAATTGGCGCAATCATCGATAAACCTAAAATAATTTGCAAAACTCCAAGGGTGAAGAAAACTGTTTTATAATTGGACATTTTGATTGGACATTATTTTATGGTAAATAAATTTCAACTCTATAAGAATTAATTAAAACGTTATTTTATAGGCTATTTGATTAAAAGTGATCGATAAAACCAACATAGATAAAACAAACGCTTGGCCCTTTGTTGAAGCTAAAAAGCTTCTAAGAGAGAGAAAAAAAAATATTGAAAACAAGGGAAAAATTATTCTACAAACAGGATATGGCCCTAGTGGTTTACCCCATATTGGTACATTCGGTGAAGTGGCAAGAACTTCGATGATTGTTAATGCTCTAAATCATTTAACAGATCTCCCTAAAGAAATAATCACATTTTCCGACGATATGGATGGATTAAGAAAAATACCAGAAAATATTCCTAATTCTGAAAAACTAGAACAAAATCTTCATAAACCTTTAACCCAAGTTCCAGATCCTTTTGGAAAATTTAATAGTTTTGGAGAGCACAACAATGAAATGTTAAAAAACTTTTTAGATAAATTTAATTTTAAATATAATTTTAAAAGTTCAACAGTTTTATATAAATCTGGTTTTTTTAATGACACATTAAAATTAATTTTAGAAAATTACGAGGGAATAATGAATATCATTCTACCTACTCTTGGTAAAGAAAGACAAAAAACATATTCTCCATTCTTACCAATATGTCCAGATACAGGAGTTGTATTAGAGATACCAGTTTCAGAAATAGATACTAAAAGTTCAAACATAATTTTTGATAATAATGGAAAAAAATTAGAACAAAGTATTTTAGACGGTAATTGCAAATTACAATGGAAAGTAGATTGGGCTATGAGATGGTATGCTCTTGATGTTGATTTTGAAATGTATGGTAAGGATTTGATTGAGAGTGCAATTTTATCAACAAAAATCATAAAGTTGTTAGGAAAGTCAAATCCATCTGGGTTTGCTTATGAGTTATTTTTAGACGAAAAAGGTGAAAAAATATCTAAGTCAAAAGGAAATGGTATTACCATCGATCAATGGTTAGAGTATGCATCACCTGAAAGTCTTTCCCTGTATATGTACCAGAATCCAAAAAGAGCAAAAAAACTTTATAGAGAAGTAGTACCAAAGGCTGTAGATGAATATCTTGATTTTATTGAAAAAGGTAAAACCCAAAATGAACTTCAAAAACTAATGAACCCTGTTTGGCATGTTCATAATTCAGAGATACCAGAGGAAAATTCAATAATGACCTTCTCAATGCTATTAAATTTAGTAGAGACTAGCAATGCTGATAATAAAGAATTACTTTGGAAGTTTGTTAAGAAATATAAGAAAGATATTAATGAAGATATGCATCCAATTTTTGACAAGTTAATATCTTACGCAATTAAATATTTTAATGACGTTATAAAATCAAAAAAGATTTATAAAAAACCAAATGAAAGCGAAAAAATTGCTTTAGAAGCTTTAGTAAACTCTTTAGATAATTGCGATGATACAATGAAACCAGAGGATATTCAGACTACAATTTATACAGTCGGTAAAGAGAACGGCTATAAAGAAAATTTGCGTGATTGGTTCAAATTAATATATGAGGTAGTTTTTGGTGTAGAAAATGGACCACGATTTGGTTTTTTTATTAGCTTTTTTGGGGTTCAAGAAACTAAAGAATTAATAAAAAGTAAATTAGAAAATGTTTAATATTTTAAGACCACTAATTTTTAAATTTAGCCCTGAAGTAGCTCATTCTCTAGCAATAAAAGCACTAAAGTTAAATAATATCCCTTACTCAAAACCCAAAGATAATCATATTTTAGAAACAACTTTTTGTGAAAAAAAATTATCTTCACCAATTGGTGTTGCTGCTGGGTTTGATAAAAATGCTGAAGTATATAATCCTCTCTTTAATCTTGGATTTGGTTTTGTTGAAGTAGGGACAATCACTCCAAAGCCTCAATTTGGTAACCCTAAACCAAGAGTTTTTAGACTTGAAGAAGATGAAGCTCTTATAAATAGATTAGGTTTTAATAACTCTGGTTCAGAACAAATTAGTAAGAGAATTAAGGAAAATAATAAAAAAGGTTTTTTAGGAATAAATATTGGACCAAATAAAGACTCCTCGAATAGAGTCGATGATTATTTAATTTGTTTTCGTAAATTTTATAATTTAGCTGATTATATAACTATAAATATCTCCTCACCAAATACAGAAAATTTAAGAGACTTTCATAATCAGGATGAACTAAATTTATTGATTGACAAACTAAAAAATGAAAAAAAAAAGTTAAATTCAAACATTCCACTAGCAATAAAAGTCTCACCTGATCTTAATGATAATCAAATTAATGAAGTTTCCAAGATCATTATGGAACAAGAAATAGGAATCATTATCGTTTCCAATACCACAGACAAGAATAGAGAAAATTTAAAAAATATAAATAAATTAGAAAAGGGTGGACTGTCAGGCAAACCAATTGAAAAGATTTCAAACGAGGCAATTTCTAAATTTTACAAAATTCTAAAAGATAAAACAAAGATAATAGGAGTGGGTGGTGTTAGTAATGGACAAGATGCTTTTGAAAAAATAACTTCTGGCGCAACACTAGTTCAATTATATACTGGAATGGTTTATAGGGGTCCTCGTATAGCTTCAAAAATAAGTAAAGAATTAATTGATTTATTAAAATATAAGGGGTTTAAAAATGTTTCAGAGGCTATTGGAACTAAAAATTAATCTTGACGCGATAAGATTCAGATCCTATACAAGCTCATAATTTATGTCTAAAAAATGCGAACTTACCGGAAAAATCCCACTCAAGGGTCATAACGTTAGTCATGCTAACAATAAGACTAAAAGAAGATTTCTTCCAAATCTTAAAAAAGTTAAGTTTAAAAGTGATCTGCTTAAGAGAAGTTTAAGATTAACCGTCTCAAATGCTGGTGTTAGATCAGTAGATAAAAAAGGCAGTTTTGACCAATTTCTAATATCAGCTAAGTCTAGAGATTTATCATTAAGACTAAAAAAATTAAAAAAATCCTTAGTTAGTAAATCAGCTTAATGAATCGAGTATTCCTAACACTCTCATTTTTGATGGGATTGGTTGTCTTAGCATCCAATTATTTAGTTCAATTTCCAATTCAATATTATGGTCTTCAAGAAATTCTTACATACGGAGCATTCAGTTATCCAGTAGCTTTTTTAATAACTGATCTAGCGAATAGATCTTTTGGTAAATCAGTTGCTAGAAAAATTGTATATATAGGATTTACAATAGGTATTTTGTTTACACTAATTTTCTCAACAAATTTTGCAGATTTAATTTCAGTAAGAATAGCAATTGGTTCAGGGACAGCATTCATTATCGCTCAATTACTGGATGTACAAATATTTGATCAATTAAGACAAAAAAAATGGTTTATTGCACCACTTGTTTCTTCATTAGTTGGTTCTTCCGTTGATACATTTTTATTCTTTTCAATTTCATTTTATGGAACAGGAATACCTTGGGTGACACTTTCTTTAGGAGATTTAGCAGTAAAGATTTTTGTAGCTTTAGTAATGTTGATACCTTTTAGATTATTATTAGGCACTTTAAAAGCTGCTTAGTTCAAATTTTTGGCTCTTGTTGTGTCATGCAATGAATGGCTCCAAAGCCCCAAATTAAATCACTACAATCAATTCCAATAACTTTTCTGTTTATAAAAAATTTTCTAAAAATTTTTATAACTTTTTTGTCCTCTTTTACATTAAATACTGGAACCAAGACTATTTTATTGCTTATGAAAAAATTTAAGTAACTCGCTGGAACACGAGTTTTGTCAATTATAACTGGGCTTGGCATAGGGATCTTTATAATTTTAAATTTTTTTCCGTTTTCATCAGAACTTTTACTTAATATTTTTAAATTTTCTCTAAGAGACTTGTAATTTTTATCTGATCTATTCTTTTCTTCAGCAATCATAATTGTACTTTTTGAAACAAATCTTGCAATATCATCGATATGACCATGCGTGTCATCTCCAACAATTCCCTTATTAAGCCAAATAAAATTTTTCGCATTCAAATATTTTGAAAACATATTTTCGTAGTCTATTTTTTTGAAGCCTTTATTTCTCTCTTGTTTACTACTTAATAAGCACTCTCTTGTTAGCAATATGGAGCCCGATCCATTATTATCAAATGCACCTCCTTCCATTACTACTCTTTTAAATTTCTTCGTATTCACTTTTTTTGGTAAAATACTCTCAATATTTAAGTAAGTACTAATATGGTTATTGATTTTGTTATCTTTTCTGAAATTTTTATATTTTGACCATGCATTAAATTTAAAATCAAGCATAATCTTTTTTCTTTTTTTTTTGTTAACCAAAAATATTGGTCCAGAGTCTCTTAACCAAAGTCTGTCTGTATTAAGTTTATGAAATTTAATGTTAGATATATTACAACCTATTTTTTTTAAATATTTTTTTGTGGTATCAATACTTTTATTATTATTGACTAATAAATCTATTCTTTGATGTTTTGTTAAATATTTGATTATTTTTCCAACTACATTTGGAATCTTTTCAAATAATCCAGGCCAGTCGTTTTTATTATGAGGCCAAGCCATCCAAACTGATTTTTGAGGCTCCCATTCTGCTGGCATTCTAAATTCATTTATTTTTTTATTCATCTTCAGGATTTTTGAGAATATCTTTGTAAAATTCAGTTCTTCTGTCTCTTAAAAAAGGCCAGTGCTGTCTAGCAGTATCTATTTTTTGATAATCTATTTCACAAACTAATATATCCTCTTTTTTATTTCCTGCTTTTGCAATTACTTTCCCGCTCGGATCTATCACCATTGAATTACCCCAAAATTCAATTTTTTTCATACCTTTTGTTTCTATCCCAACTCTATTTATAGCAGCCACATAAGTTCCATTAGCAATAGCATGAGATTTTTGCATTGTGATCCAAGAATCTAATTGAGATTTTCCAAATTTTCTTTTTTCTTTTGGATGCCATCCAATAGCAGTAGGATAAAAAATAATTTGAGCTCCTTTTAAAGCCGTTAATCTAGCTGCTTCGGGGAACCATTGATCCCAACATATAAGAGGACCTATCTTTCCAAATTTTGTCATAACACTTTTAAATCCAAGATCCCCAGGACTGAAATAAAATTTTTCATAATAGCCTGGGTCATCAGGTATATGCATCTTACGATATTTAGACAAAATATTTCCATTTTCATTAATAATAATGCTAGTGTTATGATAAAACCCAGATGTTTTTTTTTCAAACATCGTTATATTTAATACAACACCAAGCTCTTTTGCTAAATCACAAAATATTCTAGAGGTTGTTCCTGGAATTTTTTCTGCCAATTTAAAGTTTGAATGACTTTCTGTTTGGCAAAAATAATTAGACAAAAACAGCTCTGGAAGACATATTATCTTTGCCTTTTTTTTTGCAGCTTTTTTAATATTTTTTATAGCTAAATTAATATTAGATTGAATTGTACCTAAAGATTTACTTTGTATTAAACCGATTTTGATTTTTTTGATCATTAATCAAAATATCTTGGAAAAATTTTTTCTCTCTCTATTTTTCCATTCACCTTTATGATAGGCATCACTTGCTATTAAGGGCAATACACTTGTTGCCTCTGCAAAAACCATTTGCTCTTTGGTTATGTCTACTTTACCCCATGAGCTTGCCTCTTTTAATGTTGAGCTACTGCATGCTCCATCTCTAGAGTCAGCAACTGTTATTTGAATAGCATATTTATGCATATCTACATTTTTACCTAAAAGTTCAGCACATATGACAGTGTCTTGAATAAAATTTTTTGGCACACCTCCTCCAATCATAAAAAGCCCTGAACCTTTGGATTTTATTTTAATTTCAGTTAATTCTCTAAACTCTCTTATTGAATCAATTGTAATATGATTTTTTGGCTTTCTTTCTTGGTGCATTACAAGTCCAAATCCAGCACTTGAGTCAGTAAATGCTGGACAGAAAATTGGAACATTGTTGTCATAGGCAACTTCTATTAATGAGCCTTTCTTTTTTGCATTAGTTTTAAGATATTTACCAATCTCTTTTATAAATTCTCTTGATGTATAACTTTTAGGCTCCAATTGGTCTGCAATTTCCCCGATGGTTTTATCGCAAATCTGAAGCTCTTCCTCATCAATGTAAGTATCATATATTCTATCAACGTAGTTATTTCTTAACTCTGTATCATCTTGATACTGTGATCCCTGATAATGCTTAAAACCAAGTGCCTCAAAGAAATCCATATCAATAATTGAAGCCCCAGTAGCTACTATTGCATCAACCATATTATATTTAACTAAATCTCTATAAATATGCATACATCCAGCAGCAGAAGTCGATCCTGCAAGTGTTAAAAAGATTGTGCAATCTTTATCTTTTATCATTTCATTATAAATATTTGCTGCATTTGCAGTCTCTCTTGAAACGAAAGACATTTTTTCCATTGAAGAGACGATTTTTCTAGCGTCAAAAGAAGTTATATCAATATGCTCTACTTCTTTACTAAGTAAATCACTTTTTCTATTACTTGATTGGTTTTTATTATCTGACATTAAGCAACAAGAAACTCTTTATTTGTTTCTTTGTCATACATCGTCATGATTGGATTATCCTCAACTTCGTAAATATCATCTGAGTAAAATCCATTAAAATTAGTTCTAAAAGTTAATCCATACGCACCAAGCTGTCCTAATTCTATATAGTCTTTTTCTTTAATGTTATTAGGTAAAATAAAAGGACCTTTCATATAATCCATACTATCACAGGTTGGACCATAGAAATCAAATGATGTTAATTTCTTGGAGATTATTCTTCCACCAGTTATCATTTTAGATGGGTAAACTATGTTAGGAACACCTGCATCAAACAAAGTTCCATACGTAC
>CACCWT010000012.1 GCA_902549785.1 uncultured Pelagibacteraceae bacterium | reverse complement strand
TTTTATTCCTAGATCAATTAGAAAAACTTCAAAAATATTAAATATTGATACTGATGCAAAATTCAGATTTGAAAGGGGAATTGATCCTCAATCGATTGAGTTAGGTTTGTCAAAAGCTGCAGAATTAATATCTGAAATTTGTGGTGGTAAAATTAGTAATTTTGATATTCAAAAAACTGATGAATATGAAAAAAATAAAATTAAATTTAATGTCTCTTTATTTAAAAAAATAACAGGTTTTAAAGTAGATGATAATGAGATTGTAAAAATTTTAACTGATCTAGGATTTGAGGTTTCTAAGAATAAATTAGAATTAGATTTAAAAATACCTACATGGAGACCTGATATAACTCAACCAATTGATATAGTTGAAGAAATAGTAAGAATAAAAGGATATAATAACATTGAAACTTTAGAGCCTGAAAAAAATAAAATAAAAGATACATTAAATAAACAACAGAAACTCTTTCACTTTCTACAACGATCTGTTGCATCAAAAGGTTATTTCGAGACTGTGACTTGGTCATTTACAGATTCGAAAATAAATAATCTTTTTAAAGAAAGTCTTAAAGAAATAAAAATAGTAAATCCAATAAGCTCAGACTTAGATGTTTTACGAAATTCGATTTTCACAAATTTGACTTTTTATTTAAAGAAAAATTTAGACAGAGGGTTTAAAGATATTTCGCTGTTCGAAATTGGACCAATTTTTAAGAATAGCAAGCCAGGTGAGCAATTGACAGTAATAGGAGCAATAAAATCAGGAAAAGTATCCAGGTTAAATTGGAACGAAAAAGAAAGACCGGTTGATGTCTTTGATGTAAAAAAGGATGTTATCCAGACACTAGTCGAAGCTGGATATGATAGGAAAAGTTTCTTTATAAGAGATAAATCTCCCTCATATTATCACCCAGGCAAAGCTGGTTCTGTGTATCTTGATAAGGATGATATTGAACCTGTTGCTTATTTCGGAGACATACATCCAAATATTATTAAAAAACTTGACATAAAAACTGAAGGTTTGGTTGGTTTTGAAATTTATCTGGATCATTTAAAAGAAAATAAAATTAAACTCAAAGATCAAAAACCTAATTTTAAGTACTCTGACTATCAGAAATCAGAAAGAGACTTTGCATTTATAGTTGATAAAAATTTTAAAGCACAGGATTTGATTGAAATTATTTCATCAATTGATCAAAATTTGATTAGGTCAATTAAAATTTTTGATATTTATGAAGGTGAAAATATTCCGAGTGGCAAAAAGTCAATAGCTATAAACGTTATAATTCAATCATCTGAAAAAACTCTAGAGGAGAGTGATCTTGAAAAAATAAATAAATTAATTATTTCAACCGTTGAAACCAAGTCTGGGGCAAAAATTAGATCCTAAATGTCTTCAGAAATCGATAATATAAGAAATTTTGCAATCATTGCTCACATTGATCATGGTAAGTCAACCATAGCTGATAGAATTATACATAGATGCGGTGGTTTAACAGATAGAGAAATGAAAGCTCAAGTACTTGATTCTATGGATATTGAAAGAGAGAGAGGAATAACCATTAAAGCACAAACCGTTAAATTAAACTATAAAGCTAAAGATGGTAAAAACTATATATTAAACATTATAGATACACCAGGTCATGTTGATTTTAGTTATGAAGTAAGTAGATCTTTATATGCCTGTGAGGGTTCGATATTAATTGTAGACAGTACTCAGGGTGTAGAGGCTCAAACATTAGCAAATGTTTATCAAGCTCTAGATATTAATCATGAAATAATTCCAGTTTTAAATAAAATTGATTTACCTGCGTCAGATATAGAACGAACGAATAAACAAATCGAAGATGTGATAGGCATCGACACCACCAATGCTGTACCTTGTTCTGGAAAAACTGGAGAAGGTATTGATGATATTTTAGAACAAATTGTTAAATCTTTGCCAGGACCAAAAGGTGAAAAAGATCAAAAACTAAAGTGCCTATTAGTGGATAGTTGGTATGATACATATCTTGGTGTTGTTATTTTAGTAAGGGTAATTGATGGTAAAATTAAAAATAATATGAAAATTAAAATGATGTCAACAAATCAGGAATATTTTGTTGAGAAAGTTGGTGTTTTTACCCCTAAACCTAAGGCTATTGAAGAACTTAATTCAGGAGAAATTGGTTTTATAACAACAGGAATAAAAGTTTTATCAGATACTAAAGTTGGAGATACAATTTGTGATGCCTATAAACCATTAACAGTATCTCTACCAGGCTTTAAGCCTAGTAAACCCGTAGTTTTTTGCGGTCTATTTCCTGTAGATAGTTCTGAGTACCAAAAATTAAAAGATGGATTAGCTAAACTAAAACTAAATGACTCTAGTTTTTCCTTTGAGCCTGAATCCTCTTCAGCTTTAGGATTAGGTTTCAGATGTGGTTTCTTAGGTTTATTGCATTTAGAAATTATTACTGAAAGACTAGAAAGAGAATTTGATATAAATCTTTTAACTACAACACCTGGTGTAGTATATAAAATTCACATGAATAATGGAGAAGTAAAAGATCTTCAAAACCCATCAAGCTTACCAGATCCAACTTTGATAAAATTTATTGAAGAACCTTGGATTAAAGCCACTATCATTACTCCTGACCAATACCTAGGCTCAATTATAAAAATATGTCAAGACAAAAGAGGAATACAAACAAACTTAAGTTACTCTGGAAACAGGGCAGTTTTAAATTATGAATTACCTTTAAATGAAGTAGTGTTTGATTTTAATGATAGATTAAAATCAATGACAAGCGGATATGCAAGTTTTGATTATGAAATAATTGGTCATAAAGAAGGGGATCTTGTTAAGATGGGTATTCTTGTAAACACAGAGCCGGTCGATGCTTTAGCTATGATAATCCATAAAGATTTTGCACAAAAAACTGGAAGAGAGGTCTGTGAAAAGTTAAAGGACTTAATTCCTAGACATAATTTTATGATACCAGTGCAAGCAGCAATAGGTGGAAAAATTATTGCAAGGGAGACAATTAAAGGTTTTAAAAAGGATGTTTTAACAAAAATACATGGCGGTGGAGCTACTGATAGAAAAAGAAAATTGTTAGAAAAACAAAAAAAAGGAAAAGCGAGAGCTAAGCAGTTTGGAAAAGTTGAAATTCCCCAAGAAGCATTTATAGGAGTACTTAAAATATCAAAAGAAAAATGATAAATTTTATTATCTTCTTCTTAATTATTGTAAATTTATTTCTTATTTTTTTATTAAACAAAAAAAAAATTAAAGGATTTTTCTACAAAAATAAAATACAAACAGTAGATCTAAATGAATTAAATGACATTTTTTTAAACAAACAAATTGATAAAAATTTGTTAGGACCTAAGGAAGAAGTAATTGTAAAAAGTTTTTGTATTGATAAAAATAATAAGATTGTAGGCATGACATCTGATTATGAGGCCTGGATTATTTCATCATTGAGTAAAATAAGTAATAAAATTTTTGAATTTGGAACTTGCAGCGGGAAAACAACATATTTGATGGCTTTAAATTCTCCTGATGATACACAGATTACCACTATTACACTAAAACCAGAAAACCTTAGTGATGTTGAAAAACAGTTTTTAGATAATAAAACTTCTTTTAGAAATATAATTAATGAAAGTATTTATGAAAAATTCTTATTTTCAGGAACTAAATATGAAAATAAAATTGATGTAATATTTCAAAATTCATTAACTTTTGATGAAAAAAAATTTAATAATAAATTTGATTTAATATTTATTGATGGAGGACATACTTATTCAATTGTGAAAAATGATTCTGAAAAATCTTTTAGGATGTTGAGACAAAATGGAATAATTTTGTGGCATGATTTTGTGCCTGGAAAAGAGTCAGCGAAAAATGTTGTAAAATATATTAATAATATTTCATCTAGAAAAAAAATATTTCATATTAAAAATACATCGCTTTGTTATTATAAAAATAATTTAGAATAGGAGAGGTGGCCGAGTGGTTGAAGGCGCACGCTTGGAAAGCGTGTATAGGGGAAACTCTATCATGGGTTCGAATCCCATTCTCTCCGCCACAAATTTTCAACCTAAAAATGGCTTTTATTTTAAAAAAACAAAAAATAGAAAATTTTTTTAAAAAATCTAATATTATCGTTGATAATACTTACCAATTTAAGCTTAAGATCCAAAGAGATTTTATTAAAAATTTCAAAAATGGTATAAAAGACAACTCCTTATAAAAATTAATGACAAAAAATAGTACTAATAATTATCAAGCAGACTCCATTAAAGTTTTAAAAGGCCTTGAAGCGGTAAGAAAAAGGCCTGGTATGTATATTGGTGATACGGATGATGGAACTGGTTTGCATCATATGGTCTATGAAGTTGTAGACAATTCTATTGATGAGGCATTAGCAGGTCATTGTAAAAAAATTGAAGTAAGTATAAATTCTGATGGGTCAATTACAGTTGAAGATGATGGTAGAGGAATACCAGTTGACTTTCATAAAGAGGAAAAAAAATCAGCAGCAGAAGTTATAATGACACAATTGCATGCTGGCGGAAAATTCGATCACGATTCTTATAAAGTTTCTGGAGGTCTACATGGTGTTGGAGTTTCAGTAGTCAATGCTCTTTCGCAAAAATTAGAATTATATGTTGAAAGAGATGGAAAAAAATATTTTGTCGAGTTTATAAATGGTGAAACTAAAATACCACTAAAAGTAACAGGTAAGTCTAAGAATACTGGTACAAAGATTAATTTTTTACCTTCCAAAGATATTTTCACATCTACAAAATTTAGTTTTTCAATTATTCAAAAAAGAATGCGTGAATTAGCTTTTTTAAATAAAGGAATTAAAATCATACTTAATGACCTAACCCAAAAAAAAATAAAAACCCAAGAATTTAAATATGAAGGTGGTATAATTGAGTTTGTTGAATTTTTAGATGAAAAAAGAGAAAAATTAAAAAATAAGAATGATAATGATTTGTTTAGAAAACCTATTTATATCGAGGGAATAAAAAGTAATATTAATGTTCAATGTTCATTAAAATGGAATGCAGGATATAATGAGGACGTGTTCCCTTATACTAATAATATTTATCAAAAAGATGGAGGAACTCATCTTTTAGGATTTAGAAGCGCATTGACAAGAGTTGTAAATAAATATGCATCAGAGCAAAATTTATTAAAAAAAAGTAAAGTTTTACTGTCTGGAGATGACATTAAAGAAGGTTTGACATGTGTTCTTTCTGTAAAAATCCCAGATCCTAAATTTTCTTCTCAGACAAAAGACAAATTAGTATCCTCAGAGGTAAGAAATATTGTTGAAGGTATAGTTAATGAAAAATTGTCAATTTGGTTTGATCAAAACCCATCTGTTTCTAAAATAATTTTAACAAAAATAATTCAGGCTGCCGTAGCAAGAGATGTTGCCAAAAGAGCAAGAGAAAACGTTAGAAGAAAAGGTGCTTTAGAGCTCACTGGATTACCTGGAAAATTGGCAGATTGTCAAAACTCAAAACAAGAAGGTACAGAATTGTTTATTGTTGAGGGAGATTCAGCCGGTGGGTCAGCTAAACAGGGAAGAAATAGAGAGTATCAAGCAGTGCTGCCATTGAGGGGAAAAATTTTAAATACATATACTGAGATAAATGGGTCTAAAAAAAATGGAAATCAAAGCGACCTAAGAACAAAATCATTATCAAAGATGATTTCTTCAAATGAAATTGTTACATTAATAAATGCTCTCGGATTAGATCCTAAAACAGAAGAAATAAATTTAGAGGATTTAAGATATGGAAAAATTATTATCATGACAGATGCAGACGTTGATGGTTCACATATAAGAGCTTTACTTTTAACTTTTTTTAATAATATCCCTTTTAATAAATTAATAGAAAAAGGTCATGTCTATTTAGCCCAACCACCTCTTTTTAAAATTAACAAAGGCTCCAAAGGTATTTACATAAAAGATGAAAAAGATCTTGAAAATTATATAATTAAGAATTGTAATGATGTAAAAAAAGTAAAGAAAAATTCTAAAGAATTTGATAAAATTATTCAATTAGAGAAGTCTAAACTTAACATTCAACGATTTAAAGGACTTGGAGAAATGAATCCAGAAGAATTGTGGAATACTACTTTAAATCCGGAGACTAGAAATTTACTTCAAGTTCAATATTCAAAAAATATTGAAAAAGATCAAAACCTTATACAAACATTAATGGGAAACGATGTTGCTTCGAGAAAAGACTTTATTGTTGATAACGCTATAAATGTTATTAATTTAGATATTTAATCAATGGAGTTAAGTAGCAATTCCAAATCATCGTATCTAAATAAAATTACATACGTTAATTTAAGATGGATAGGTGTAATAGGTCAATTTATTACTATAAACGCTGTTGCATTCTTATTTAAATTTGAATTCAATTTTTTACTAGCAAATATTATAGTTTTCCTAGGAGCTTTAAGTAACATTTTCCTATTTTATTTTTTTAAAAAAAATCAGCTTCAAGAAAAAATATCTTTAATTTTTCTTACCCTTGATATTATACAACTAAGTTTTTTGCTTTATTTAACTGGTGGTATCATAAATCCATTCTCAATATTCCTAATAATACCAAGTATATTTGCCTCAAATAGCTTAAGTATTAGAACAAACATTTTATTGATAATTTTGACAGTATCTTCAATTATTCTTCTTACTTTCTATCATCAAGAATTACCTTCCCCATTAAATGAATATGTTTTTAATTATTACTATTACTATTCAGTTCCTTTAGCTTTAATTATTGCGCTTATTTTCCTAAGTTTTTTTGCTTTAACGTTTGGAAATGAGTCTAAAGTCAGAAAATATGCATTAGATAAGATTCAGGAAGTTATTTCTAAGGAGAACGAATTAGTTTCATTGGGTGGACAAGCTGCAGCGGCTGCTCATTCTTTAGGTACACCGCTTTCTACAATTAAAATTATTTCTCAAGATTTGTATGACAATTTTAAAAACAATAAAGAATTAAAAAAAGATGTTGAATTACTTTTAAGCCAAGTTGATAGATGCAATGTGATATTAAAAAAATTGTCTTTAAATCCTGTAGTTGAGGATGATTTTATAGATAAGGATATTACTTTGTATAACTATGTGAAAGAAATTGTGAATTCTTTTAAAGAAATATCAGATAAAAATTTTATAATTAACACTGAGCAGAATTATAATTCTTTCGAAATTTCAAAATTAATTGAAGTTGTTTATGGCATAAGAAATTTTATTGGAAATGCAAATAAGTTTGCAAAAAAAAATATTTATATTTCAATAACGAGTGACAGCGAAAACTCTTCGATATCAGTCGAAGATGATGGTTCAGGATTTCCAAAAGACATATTAACCAAAATTGGAGATCCATATATAAAATCATTGCAATCTAAAAATAGATCAAGAGCAGGATTGGGTTTAGGAATATTTATAGGCAAAACTTTATTAGAAAAAAATAAGGCAAAACTCTTAATTAGGAATTCAGAGACCAGAGGTGGTGCAGAAATTAAAATAGAGTGGTCTAATAAAGATTTAATTAGTCTTTAGTGAAGTTTTTTATTTTCAAATAGTCCACTTAATTGATCTATCATTACATCCCCTAGTTCTTGTACATCTGAAATTTTTATAGCTTTTTTATAATATCGAGATACATCATGACCAATTCCTATAGCCAATATTTCTACTTCACTTTTATTTTCAATAAATTTAACGATTTTTTTCAAATTTCTTTCTAAAAAATCTCCTGAATTAACTGATAATGTTGAATCATCGACTGGTGCTCCGTCTGAAATAACCATAAGGATTTTTCTTTCTTCTCTTCTTTTTTTTAATCTATTAAATGCCCACGTTATAGCTTCGCCATCTATATTTTCTTTTAATAAACCCTCTTTTAGCATCAATCCCAAATTCTTTTTTGATTGTCTCCAATGAGAGTCAGCACCTTTGTAAATTATGTGTCTTAAATCATTAAGTCTTCCGGGATTTTTTATTTTACCCAATCTATTCCATTCTTGACGACTCTTACCACCTTTCCAATTTTTCGTTGTAAACCCCAGTATTTCAACTTTAACTGAGCATCTTTCTAAGGTTCTGGATAAAATATCAGCACAAATTGCAGCTATTGTTATTGGTCTACCTCTCATTGACCCAGAGTTGTCAATTAAAAGTGTAACAATTGTGTCTTTAAAGTCTAAATCCTTTTCCTTTTTAAATGATAAAGAATTGTAAGGATCAATGATAATCCTAGGTAATTTTGAACTATCTAATAATCCCTCTTCTAAATCAAATTCCCATGACCTATTTTGTTTGGCCATTAATTGTCTTTGTAATTTATTTGCTAATTTAGTAATTAAATCTTGAAAGCTTGTGAGTTGCTGGTCTAAATTTTTTCTTAGTTTTTGAATTTCTTCAGCTGTATCTAGAGTCTCTGCTTTAGCAACTTCATCAAATTCAGTAGTATATATTTTATATTCTTTGTCACTCACACTTAAATTTTTCTTTTGAATTATATTCTCTGACTCTGCATCTTCATTATTTTCACTACCTAGCTGATCTTCAAGTCTAAACTCATTCACATCATCCTCACTGTCCATTCCCTGGCTTATATTTTCATCTTCGCTTGTTTTGCTAGAGTCATTATTTTCTTTGTCTTCATCATTATTAGAGTTATTTTGATCTTGGGTGTCATCATTTTCTTCATTATCTTTTTCAGTTGTGTCATCATTCTCAAATATATCCATACTTTCTAAAATTTCAGAAAATTTGGCGTTATACACTTCTTGATTTTCTAGATTTTGGTTTAAAAACTCAACGTGTTTATCTATTGATTTGTTAAAATCTTTTTCCCAAAATTTGAGAATTTCTTTATTTTCTGGATATAATTCGACATTAAAAAATTTATTTGTCATATAAATTTCAAAAGCATCAATAATATTAGTATCCTCTTTTTTTGTTATTTTTTCTTGTTTAAGATGTAGAAGTCTATTTTTATAATTATCTTTAAAATTTTTGGAAATTCCTTGTAGCATCTCTGAGCCAATTAATTCATATCTTACTTTTTCAGCTAGATGGTAGAGTGTTTTACACGAAGGATTTTGTGGATTATTTTTATCTAATAATTTTCTATTTGAAAATCTTCTTTTTAATGCCTCAGAGTCTGTTTCCGCTCTTAGTTTTTTAAATTGATTTTTATCATTTATATTGTCAATTTCACCAATATTATAAACTTTTTCGTCATTCTTTTTGTTTTTAACACCTTTATAGTCATTTGAAATTACTTTGTAAGTTGATTGAAGAGCTTGTTTGAATTTTTCTTTAATACTATCTTCTCTATTCATCAAATTTGAATATTGATCATTGATTCTGGCAGCTCATCCCCGAAACATCTTTGATAATATTCAGCAATAGTATTTTTTTCGGTATCATCACATTTGTTTAAAAATGTTACTCTAAATGAATATCCAATATCTTTGAAAATTTCAGAATTTTCTGCCCAATGTAAAACTGTTCTAGGACTCATAACGGTTGATATATCACCTGCCATAAAACCTTTTCTTGTAAGTGAGGCTACTTTTATCATGTTTGAAACTTGTTCTTTACCTTTAGGATTATTTAAACTCTTATTCTTACCTAATATAATTTCCATTTCTTTATCTAAACTTAGATAGTTTAGTGTTGATACAATATTCCATCTATCCATTTGTCCTTGATTAATTTGTTGTGTCCCATGATATAATCCGGTTGTATCACCTAGCCCCACAGTATTTGTAGTTGCAAAAAGCCTAAAATATTTATTTTGTTTAATTACTTTATTTTTATCTAATAGAGTAAAGCTACCTTCTGACTCAAGCACTCTTTGAATAACGAACATTACATCTGGTCTTCCAGCGTCATATTCATCAAAAACTAAGGCTACGGGATTTTGAATTGACCAAGGCAGTATTCCTTCTTTAAATTCAGTTACCTGTTTACCATCTTTGATTACGATTGAATCTTTACCTATTAAGTCAATCCTACTAACATGACTATCGAGATTAATTCTTATACAAGGCCAGTTTAGCCTAGCAGCAATTTGTTCGATGTGAGTTGACTTTCCAGTTCCATGGTATCCTTGAATTAAAACTCTTTTGTTAAAAGAAAATCCTGACAAAATGGCTAATGTTGTATCTTTGTCGAACTTATAAGTTTTATCGATTTCTGGAACGTACTCACTTGATTTTGAAAATGCATCAACTTCCATGTCACTTTCAATACCAAAAGTTTGCTTAACAGATAACTTAATGTCAGGGGTATGGTTAATATTTGGTGTCAATTTTATCCTTATATGTGTTTTTTAATTGAGTGTAAGCCAAAGTTATTACTTTAAGCCTGTCTTCAAATTTTTTATTTCCAGAATTCATATCAGGGTGAAATTTTTTGACAAGCTTTTTAAATTTTTCTTGAACTTTTTCCCATTTTAATCCAACACTAATCCCTAATATATTAAAGGCTTTTAAATCATTATTATTAAATTTAAATTTATTCATATTATTAAATTCATTATTAAACTTAAATTTATCCATCTCATCTTTCAAAGCATTGCTCCAAAGAACTTTGAAGAAATTATCAGATGAGCTAAAACTTTGTGTTGGTTTGTGCCAAGTCATATCAGACCTTAAAAAATCAACTATTTGTTGATCGCTCATACCTGTAAAATAATTCCAACTTTTATTAAATTCTTTAACATGGTTTAAACAAAGTAATCTATAATCTTTGCTATTATCCCTTTCTTTAGGTGCTTTAAAAAGACCTTCCTCTGAACAATTATTCCAATCGCAAATATTTTTCATGATATATAATACTTTATAATATGAATATTAATCAACTTATTGAAACTGTAGAAAAAAAGATTTTGTCGCAGGATTGTATTTCAAAAGTTTATATAGAGGATAAGTCATTTCTGCACAAAAATCACAAATCTAATGAAAATGGTAAATATCATATTATTCTTTTAATTGAGTCTGCAGAGTTAAAGAAAAAAAGTAAGTTATACTCAACAAGGTTTATTTATAAAATTTTAGATAATGAATTAAAAAATTATATTCATTCATTACAAATCAAATTACTTTAAACTGCTAGAAATGTATTTTTTTAAATTTGAAGGACTAATCTGAAAGTCAACCATTATCTTTCCAAAATCTTTTATTAAAATTAGATTAATGTTATTTGAATTATTTTTCTTATCGCTTCTCATATAATTCATAATTTTAGATGCATGTTTTTTTTTAAACAATTTTTCAATTTTTGGTTTCATCTCAATTCTATTAATATGATGTAAAATAATATTAAATTTTTTTTTTGATAAAATTCTTCTTTTAAAACTGAATTCTACCGCGTTTTTAATACCTAAAATTACAGCTTCTCCATGATTTAATTTTTTAGAAAAACCTAAAGTAGACTCATAAGCATGAGCAAAGGTATGACCCAAATTTAATACTTTTCTGAAGTTCTTCTCCTTCTCATCTTTTTCTACAACTCTTTTTTTTAAATTGCAGCTTTTAATTATACATCTTTCAATGAAAGGTGATTCAAATTTTAAAATTTTTTTTAAATTTTTGTCTAAGTAGAGAAAATTATTAAAATTATCTATAATACTACTTTTTAATATTTCAGCATATCCGCAAATTATTTCTCTTTCAGGTAAAGAAGCTAAAATATTTATATCAGAAACAACCAAATCAGGTTGATAAAAACTTCCAATCAAATTTTTTCCATATTTATTATTAACACCTGTTTTCCCACCTATGGAAGAGTCTACCTGAGATAGTAAAGTTGAAGGAATATTTACAAATTTCATACCTCTTTTAAATGTACTAGACGCGAATCCAGTTATATCTCCAATAATTCCTCCACCAAAAGAAATAACACAATCCTCTCTATTAAATCTATTTTCAAATAAAACTGTATGAATTTTTTCAATTGTTCGATAGTTTTTATTTTTTTCTGATGCCGTTATTTCTATTTTAAAAAGCTCATTTGTTTTTAACTTTTTGTATAAAAGTCTTTTAAACTTGCTAGGAATATTTTTGTCTGTAACAATTAAACATTTATTAAATTTTAGACTATTAGCTTTTAAAATTTTATCAATTTTTCCTATTAAATCTCTTCCAATTATAATTGAGTAGTTCTTAGTGCTTGTTTTAATTGAAATTTTATTTGTATTCATAAATATCTAATATTTTATTTATAATTTCAGCTTTGTCTAATTTATCACAATTAATTCTGTGACTCGACAACCTATAGAATTTTGATCTTTCTTTGATTAAATCGTTAATTTGACTCTTGGTAAGTTTAATTGCTAATGGTCTTTTCTTACTCTTATATATTCTTTTTATTATTGTTTCATTTTTCCAATCTAACCAAAAAGATAAACAATTTTTCTTACACATTTTCCTTATTGAGGAATTTATAAAACCTCCTCCACCTAAAGATATTACAGAATTTTCTGAACTAAGAAATTTTAAAGATATTTTTTCTTCAATTTTACGAAAATAATTCTCTCCAAATTTATTAAAAATTTCAGATATTTTAGAATCCTCGGTTTCTTCAATTTTTTGATCAATATCAATAAATGTTAAGTTTAATTTTTTTGATAAAATTTTGCCAATTGATGATTTTCCAGATCCCATCATTCCAATTAATACAATATTTTTATTTGATTTCATGAGTTTCTATATTGAAAAA
The DNA here is from genome assembly GCA_902549785.1 of uncultured Pelagibacteraceae bacterium. The sequence continues at coordinate 7,553 of CACCWT010000012.1, read as the reverse complement.
ACACAAATATGTCTTATTTTGAAATTATTAAATTATATGCAATTTACAAAAAATACAAGTAAAGACAAAATTTTTAGCTTAGGGACAATTTTAAAAATTATAATAGCTATTTTCATAATTGTATTTGGCATTATTGTGATTAACCAGATTAATTTGCCTGCCCCAGATAAACAAATTGAAAAAATTTTACCAAATGAAAATTTCAAAACAATTAAATAAGTTTTTAATTTCTGCTTCTTTTTTTTTGTTTATTCTATCTGCCCAGGCACAGGAAGTTAAAGAAATATGGTCAGAAATAGAAAATAAAGAGATTAAAAATACAGTGTCAAAAAATGATGAAGACACATCTATTAATATAGACCAGCTTGAGAGCGTTAAAGTAAAGCTTTCTGATGAGAATATTGTAGTAGATCAAAATTTAGATAATTCTAATATTTTATTGGCTGGTTTATTTGACCCTGATGACAATGATTTAAACCTAGACATGTGGTCAAAAACAGATGGAATAAAAATTAAAAAGTTACTAGAAAAAATACAGTCTAAAAATTTATCAAGTTTCTCTGAAAGGTTAATGGATGTAGCATTGTTAACAAACTCTTATGTTCCAAACCAAAATTTTTCATTAAATGAATTTGAAAATTTTACACTTGACCATCTAATTAAAAAAAAAGATTTTGACTTAGTTGAAGAATTTATTCAAAAAAATTCATCAATAAAAAATAAAGAAAGACTCATAAAACACGTAGCTGATTATTACTTGTCATTAAACAAAATAGAAAATTCATGTTCTGCTATTGATAGTTTAAGTTTAATAACTGATGAATACTTAACATATTTCAAAATTTATTGTTTAATAACTCAGAATAAAAATGATGAGGCTCAGTTGTTGTTTGATCTTAACACTGAGTTAGAATCTTTAGATGACTTTTTTGTTAAAAAGTTTGAAGTATTGATGGGATATGAGGATAATAACTTTATATTGTCTGATGAAAATGTTCTTTATTTTCACCTATCACACAAGACAGATAAGAATTTTTTATATTATCCATCCGTAGAGTCTGATGAATTTATTTGGAAATATTTGTCTAACTCGAATTTGCTTAAAAATTTAAATGATTTAAATCTCAGTGATATTGATCAGGTTAGGTTTCTAGAGAAAGCAACCAGTGAAGGTATTTTTGATGAAAAAGATCTATTGAATTTGTACAAAAAATTCCAATTTGAGATTGATGACCTTATTAATTATGAAGACACATTAAAAAACTTACCAGATTATGAAGGAAGAGCTCTGATGTATCAGAGGTTTTTACTAACAGATAATCTTGAAAATAAACTTTCATTATTATCAAAATTGAATAATTCCTTTGAAAAATCAAATTTTAAAAAATCATTTGACGATGAATTATCTAAGTTGTTAAAAAAAATGGATAAAAAAGAAATTCCTTTAAAGTTTTCTGACTTCTACCAAACTAATTTAATTACTGAAGAAAAAAGAAAAAATAAAATTAAGTTTAATAATGAAGTTTTTCATCAATCAAAGGTATTAAATTATTTTTTGAATAAGCAAAGCTTACCTAAAACACAAAAATTAACTGACAATTTGTTATCAAAGATGAAAAAAGATAAAAATTACTCTTTCAACTTTAAAGATGTTGTATTACTACAATCATTGAGATCAGATGGAATTCAAATAGATCAAATTGATGAACTTTCTCAATACAAATCTGAATTAAATTCAGAAATTGACAAAATGATTGAGAATAAGGAATCTGGCATGATACTATTAAAATTAGTTGAGATTATTGGTGAAAAAGAATTGAATGAATTAAACAGTGAGTCACTAAATTTTGTAATTGAAATTATGAATAGAACAAAATTAATTAGCTTGAGAAACGAACTATTGTTGGAAATTCTTCCACTAAAAGTTTAAAATACCCCAATCAATTATGACAATAAAAACCATTATAACTGAACCTAATGAGATTTTAAGACAAGTCTCAAAACCAGTGCAATCAGTGGGTAATGAAGAAAGAAAGTTAATGGATGACATGTTGGAAACAATGTATGCAGCTAATGGTATTGGATTAGCAGCAATTCAAATTGGTATTCCTAAAAGAATTATAGTAATGGATATTTCAAAAGATGGGAAGAAAAATCCAATGTATTTTGTTAATCCAATAATTAAAAATAAAGATAAAGAAAAAACAACATATGAAGAGGGATGTTTATCCGTCCCAGATTATTTCGCGGAAGTTGATAGACCTAAATATTGTGAGGTTGAATATTTAGATTATAATGGAGAAAATAAATTTTTAGAAGCTAATGGGCTCCTTGCAACTTGTATACAACACGAAATGGATCATCTTGAAGGAATTTTATTTATAGACCACCTATCAAAATTAAAAAAAACAATGATTGTTAAAAAATTATCAAAAAGAAAAAATCATCCTGATAGAATTATTGTTTAATGAGCAAAAAAATTGCTTTTATGGGTACCCCCATCATTTCTGGGCAAATACTCAAATCATTGTATCAAAATGGTTTTGATATTGAGGTTGTTTACACTCAACCACCTGTAGCATCAAATAGAGGTCACAGATTAAATAAGTCACCTGTTCATATAATGGCTGAAATATTAAATATACCCGTTAGAACTCCAATTGTATTAGATAATATTGAAGAAAAAAATTTTCTTGAAAATCTAAATATAAGTTTAGGTATCGTTGTCGCTTATGGGCAGATTCTTAAAAAAGATATTTTAGAAATTCCAAAAAAAGGATGGATAAATATTCATTATTCACTTTTACCAAAATTAAGAGGTGCAGCTCCTATTCAAAGAGCAATTATGAACAATGAAACATCAACAGGCATTTCTATTATGAAAATTGATGAGGGTTTAGACTCTGGTCCTGTCTGTAATCAATATTCTATAAATATTTTAGAAAATGAAAATAGTGAGGATCTGGCTAAAAGATTAAGTAATTTAGCATCTGAAAAAATTCTTCATAATATCGATGATATATTGGATGATAAAGCATCTTTTAAAAAGCAAGATCATAGTAAATCTACATATGCAAAAAAAATTAAAAAAGAAGAAGGAAAAATAAATTGGGAGGACAGTAATTTAAAGATCATAGGAAAAATTAATGGTTTATATCCTAACCCAGGAGGTTGGTTTGAATTTAAAGGTGAAAGATATAAGATACATAAAGCAGAAAAATCAATTTTAAGTGGAAAATCAGGATATGTCTTATCAGATAATTTTGACATTGGTTGTGGTCAACATTCAATAAAGATCATTGAGATACAAAGACAAGGTAAAACTGCTCAAAAAGCTAAGGAATTTCTGCGTGGTAGCCAAATTACTAAAGGTACTGATTTGAATTAAATATGTTCAGATATCAAATTTTAATAGAATATGTTGGTTCTTCTTTCATAGGTTGGCAGGTGCAAACAAAAGGCAAAACTATACAAGGATTAATTCAAAAAAAAATTTCATATCTTTTAAATGAAAAAATTACACTTATTGGCTCAGGAAGAACAGATACTGGTGTACATGCAATTGAGCAATCTGCACATTTTGATGTCACTGAAAAAATCCAAAATTTAAATAAATTTTTAAAATCAATTAATTATTTTTTAAATAAATACGAAATAGCCATTATAAAAATAAAAAGAAAAAATATGAAATTTCATGCACGTTTTTCTGCAAAAGAAAGAGTTTATAAATATGTTATTTTCAATCAGTTAAGTAAACCGATCCTTCAAAATAAACGAGGATGGTTTGTTATTAAAAATCTTGAATTAGAGATAATGAAAAAAGCAACAAAAAAGTTAATCGGAACTCATGATTTTTCAACTTTTAGAGCATCTGGATGTAATGCAAAGAGCCCAATGAGATCAATTAAATCAGTTAAAATTAAAAAGACAAAAAATAAAATTGAATTAGAGTTTAGATCTCAATCATTTTTAAAACAACAAGTTAGATCAATGGTTGGTTGTTTAAAATATATTGGTGAAAAAAAGTGGACATTAAAAAAATTTGCAAGTGTAATTAAATCAAAAAATAGAAATTTATGCGCACCGCCAGCACCGCCAGAAGGATTATTTTTAAAAAAAGTTTTATACTAATTTTTCCTATTACCCATTGAGAATTTTTTATTTATTCTCCACCTTGATTCTGCTCTTACAATATAGCCACAACAATTTTTTGATTTGCACTTACAAGGAAATTGCTTGTAATCTTTATCATAGCCAAAACCATAGTCACAAGTCAGTTCCTCACCTTTTTTTATATCTTTAATTGCTTTAACCCATATCTTAAGCCCTTTACCATCATAATCGCAATTATTTTCACATGAATGATTTATTAGTCCGGCTGTATTCCATGGAAAGTCTCCATCAAGATCATATTTTTTATTTACAGTAAATAAATATATTGGTTTACTATTATCGTATTTATCGGACTCTTCTGTTTGTTTCTTTGTAATTAATTTACCAATATAATCTATTATTTTCTCACCCTCTTTTATATCCCGTGTAGCGTAAAGTCCTTTACCTTTTTTATCTATATCTGACTTTTTAATTTTGTATGGTTTCATATTTCTTTAATTAATATTTAGAAAAAATTTATCAATTAAATTCTATTAATGCATCAACATGTCGTTTAGTACTGTTTTGTAGTGCTCTTAAATCGTAGCCACCTTCAAGAATTGAAACTACTCTACCTTTACAAAGAGACCTGGAACACTCTAATGTTCTTTTAGTAATTTTGTAAAAATCTTCTGAACTTAACATAAGTTGCGCTAAAGGATCATCAATATGTGCATCGAAACCTGCAGAAAACAACAGAAATTCTGGTTTAAATGCCTTTAACTTATTTAAAACTATTTCGTAGGCATTTAAATATTCTTCAGAGGTTGTCCCAGCTTTTAATGGAATATTTAACACATTATCAAAATTTCCCTTTTCTTTTTCTGACCCTGAACCTGGGTAGTATGGAAATTGGTGAGTTGAAATATATAAAACTTTTTCGTTATCGTAGAAAATATCTTGTGTTCCATTCCCATGGTGAACATCGAAATCAATTATAGCAATTTTATTGTATTTATATTTTTCAATTAAATAATTAGCACCAACAGCTATATTATTATAAATACAAAATCCCATAGCTTTATCTTTTTCAGCATGATGACCAGGTGGTCTGACAGCACAAAATGCATTATTAAATTCTTTATTTTCTACTCCATCTATTGCTGCAATTATTGAGCCTACTGCATCTTTTGTTGCATCTTTGCTTCCAGGTGAAATGATTGTATCTCCGTCTAAAAATACTAAACCTTTTTTAGGAAATGACTTTTCTACTTGATTAACATATTCTTCTGAATGAGTTTTATTGATAAGGGATAAATTAAATTTTGCTGGTTTTTTCCATATAAGATTTTTGTCATCCATTTTTTTAAAATTCTCAATTACCGCAGTAACCCTATCAATTTTTTCTGGATGACCATCTCCAGTATCATGATTTTTATAGGTATCTGATATTATAAGGCCAGTCTTCACTTAAAATAATGTTTTAAAATATTTAAATAAATTAAGCTTAATTTTTTCAAATCAGTCAATGAAACTGCTTCATCAACTTTATGCATTGTTTTTCCAACTAAGCCAAATTCTAAACACGGGGCGATTTTTCTTATAAATCTAGCATCTGAGGTACCCCCAGTTGTTGACAGTTTTGGTTTTATTTTAGTTATTTCTTTTATAATTTTTTGTATCATAAAAGTCGTATGATTTGGCTTTGTGAGAAAAGCCTCTCCTGAAACAGCATAATCAATTTTATATTTTGATTTAGTTTTATTGCAGACTTTTTTCAAAATTTTTTCGATCTTTTTTTTGATTGAATTTGAATTATGCCTATTATTAAATCTTATATTAAATGTAGCATAGGCAATGCCAGGAATAACATTATCAGCCATATTATGTATATTAATCTTTGTAATTTCCAGGTTTGTAGGTTGAAAATCTTTTGTACCTTTATCAAATTTTATATCTTTAAGTTCATTTAGTATTTTTACAATTGTTGTAGAAGGGTTATTTGCTCTATGAGGATAGGCTACATGCCCTTGTATACCGGTAATTGTTAATCGACCAGTCATGCTTCCTCTTCGCCCAATTTTTATCATTTCTCCTAATTTATTTGGATTTGTTGGCTCTCCAACTAAGCAAAAATCTATTTTTTCTTTTCTCTTTTTTAAGTAATCAACGACTTTTTTAGTTCCATTAATAGCAACACCTTCCTCGTCTCCAGTAATCAAAAGACTTACAGATCCCTTAAACCCTCTATTTTTTTGAGTAAAAATACTAACAGCAGACACAAATGCAGCAATTGAGCTTTTCATATCATTTGCTCCTCTACCAATTAAATGACCTTTCTTAATTGATGGTTTAAATGGGTTTACCGTCCAATCATTTAAATTTCCAGCAGGGACAACATCTAGATGTCCTGCATAACAAAAATTAGGACCTTTATTTCCCAATCTTGCATAAAGGTTTTTAACAGGTTCACTTTCTTTTTCTTTAAACTCAAGAATTTTAGTTTTAAACCCGATTTTTTTTAGCTTTCTTTCCAGAAATTTCATAACCCCTGCATCTTTAGGAGTTACAGTTGGAAATCTAATTAGCTCCTTTGCTAATTGTAATTCATTTATAATTGCCATTTATATTATTCTCTCAAGAGATCGTTAATAGAAGTTTTTGATCTAGTTTTCTCATCAACTTGTTTGATTATTACTGCACAATACAGAGAGGGCGCAGATGAATTATTTTTATCTGGAAGTGAACCTGGAACTACAACTGAATAAGGAGGAATTTTTCCGTAAGTAATTTCACCAGTTTTTCTATTAACAATTTTTGTAGATTGTCCGATGTACATTCCCATACTTAGAACAGATCCTTCTCCTACAATTACACCTTCTACAACTTCAGACATTGCACCTAAAAAAACATTATCTTCTATAATTGTCGGAAGTGCTTGTGCAGGTTCTAATACACCACCCACACCTGATCCTGCAGAGATATGACAATTTTTTCCTATTTGGCTGCAGCTTCCTGCTCTTGCAAATGTATCAATCATTGTACCTTCATCAATATATGCGCCGATATTAACGTAGCATGGCATTAAAACTGCATTTTTGCCTACAAAACTTCCTTTCCTTACTGGAGAGTTAGGTACCATTCTAAAACCAGCTTTTTCATGATCTTCTTTTGTCCATCCTGCTGTTTTACCTTTAAGTAAATGCGATTTATCATACCAACTACTGTAAGGACCATTTAAATTTTCCATAGGATACAATCTGAAACTCAACATGATTGCCTTTTTTAAATGTTGATGAGTTACCCACTCATCATTTATTTTCTCAGCCACTCTCGATCTACCACTATCTAAATCATCGATAACTTGATTTATTGTATCTTTAAGAGACTGTTCAGATGATGGGTTTACTTGATCTCTATTTTCCCAAGCATCATTTATAATATTTTCTATACTCATAATT
>CACCWT010000011.1 GCA_902549785.1 uncultured Pelagibacteraceae bacterium | reverse complement strand
AGCTGGGATAACTCATGGTGGTTATATTTGTACAATCATTGATGCAGGTGCAGGTACAGCTTGTCACAGAGCAAGTGGAAATAAACCGTGTGTAACTATTTCATTGGATATAAAATTTATAGCTCCATCTAACATTGGAGATGAATTATTGGGAACGGTAGAAATTCAAAAAGTTACAAAGTCAATGGTATTTATAAATTGCAAACTCAAGTATAAAAATAAATTAATTGCAAGTGCAGTTGGAATTTGGAAAATTTTAAGAAGACCTCTTCCAAATGCTGGCTTAGGTGGATAAATTTTATTTTCTCAATTGAAGAACAAAGACTGGTAATACTAAAACTAAGCCAATAATTGATGAACTTAATCCTGGTGCAATAAATAGTAATGAAATTACACCAAGATACCATCTTTGAAACGTAGTTACTGATTTAAATAAATAACCTGTAAAGCCAATTCCAATTAATCCAATTCCAATCATTGCAGATACCAAAGTTACAAAAAAGTCATAGAAATTGAATCCTTGCGCAACTAATAGTAGTGATGGAGAGTAAACAAACACAAAAGGCACAAGTGCTTTTGCAATTCCTAATCTAAATGCAGTATTACCCGTGGTAAATGGATTTGATCCTGCTATACCAGCAGCAGCATATGCTGCAAGAGCAACAGGTGGTGTTATGTCTGCTAAAACACCATAATAAAACACAAAAAAGTGAGAAACAATGGGCTCAATTTGTAATTGAGTGAGAGCAGGAGCGGCAACGGCAACAAGAATTATGTAAGTTGCAGTAGTTGGAACTCCTGTACCCATGAATATGCATGATATTGCAATTAATATTAAAGAAAAAAATAATGTCAGATCTTGAAGTGTAAAATAGTTAAATGGTAAAAAATTTAAGAAGAATCCACCAATATCTCCTGCTGTTTGAATTACTACATATCCTAATCTAAAACCTACTCCAGTTAATGTAACTACACCAACTATTATACCTATTGAAGTAGCAGCTGCTCCAACTGCTAAAGTATTTTTTGCACCTCTGGCTAGGCACTCAAATAAATCATTAAAAGTAAGTCTATTTTTTTTCCTTATAAATCCAATGACTACACAAGCAATTATTCCATTTACTGCAGCATAATCTGGAGTACGACCAATCAATATTAAATATACTAGTAAAAATAATGGAACAATTGCTAGCCAATTATCTCTTATTATTCTAATAAATTTTGGAACTTCACTTTCATTTAAACCTCTCAGACCTAATTTTTTTGCCTCTAAATGAACCATCACAAAAATTCCAAAATAATGAAGCAAAGCAGGAATTAATGCTGCTGCCAAAATATCTCTTAAAGGTAATTCTAAATATTCAACCATAATAAAAGCTGCTGCTCCTAAAATGGGAGGTGTTATTTGTCCTCCAGTAGAAGCTGTGGCTTCAACGGCTCCAGAAAAATGTGGAGGGTAACCAACTTTTTTCATTGCTGGAATTGTAAGAGAACCAGTTGTAACTGTATTCGCAATTGAAGATCCAGATATGGTTCCAAGAAAAGCTGATGAAAAAATTGCGACTTTTGCTGGTCCACCTGAATACCTTCCAGCTATCACCATTGCTAAATCAATAAATAATTGGCCTAAACCTATTCTTGTTGCAAGCACACCAAACAGAATGAATAAGAATACATATTGGGCCATCACACCCACTGCAATCCCATAAATTCCTTGGTTAGTTATATAAATGTGATTAACAAAACCGGCCCAACTACTGCCACCATGTTTTAAAGCTCCAGGAAAAAAAGGGCCATAAAGTGCAAAAATCATAAATATTATGCATATTAATGGAAGCGTATATCCTATAGATCTTCTCGCGGCTTCTAGTGTTAAAATTATAAGAATGGAACCCATTATAACTTCAGTGCTCGAGGGATTTCCAACTCTGCTAGCTAATATTTCTGGGGGCAATAATGGTAAATAAAGTGCAGTTATAACCACTAAAATTGAAAAAAAAATATCTATTAATGGAACTTTGTTTTTAGACTGTTTATCCCCAAAATTTTTCCATCCATAAAATAAAAATACAAGACCTACAACAAAAGAAATATGAATACCTCTATGAAGAATGTCTCTTATAGTTCCAAATCCAGAGGCATAAAAATGGTAAATTGACATTGCAACCAAGGCAACAAAGGTCAATGTTTTTAATAAATTTTTTAACTTTCTTTCGTTACTTTTTATCTCAAATTTTTCTTCAAGTTTTGCAACTTCATCAGGTGAGATATTAAATTGGGACATAATAATGCCCTAGATCTAATTGATCTAGGGCAAATTGATTTTAAGATTTAATTTAAAAGTCCTGCTTCTTTATAGAACTTTTCTGCACCAGGGTGTAGTGGTACACCTACTCCGGAAAGAGCTGTGTCAGGTGTTATAGTTTTTCCCTTAGCATGACCAACATCCATAAGCTTTCTAGACTCTTTATTCCATAAAGCTTTAGTAATTTGGTAAATTAATTCACTATCTTCTTTAGCTGATGTAAACCATTGAGCGCCTACTGCTACAGTGTTAACTTGATCAACACCTTCATATGTTCCTGAAGGAATTGGGCTTTCTGAGAAAAAACCATATTTTGAAGTCAACGCTTTAGCTCCTGCGCCATCGATTGGAACTAGTTTTATATCAACTGCAGATGCTAGTTCTACGATTGCACCAGTTGGATAGCCTGCAACAACAAAGATTGCATCAACTTTACCATTTCTTAGAGCATCTGTTGCAGCTTTACCTTTCAATGCTTCAGCTTTTACATCGCTTGTGCTTAATCCATTAGACTCCAATATTAATTTAGCATCAACATATGTTCCAGATCCAGGTTCATCTAGTGAAACTCTTTTTCCTTTTAAGTCTTTTACTGAATTAATATTACTTTTTTTAAGCGCTACTAAATGTATATGTTCTTGAAAAAGAGCAGCAATAGTTCTTAAATCTTTTGCAGGTTCTTTTCCTTCCATTGTCCCAGTTCCAGTATATGCCCAGTAAGCAACATCCGATTGTGCAAAACCTGAATTTCTTAATCCTGAGATTATTGCATTTACATTATCAACTGATCCTCTTGATGAAACAGCTGATGCTATCAGATTTGGTACTCCACAGCTTCCACCTTTACCACACTCTCTAGATCCTGGTGGTTTTGAAATTGCATTAGCAATCATACCTCCAACTGGATAATAAGTGTAAGCAGTACCACCTGTACCAATCGTAAAAAATTTAAGTTCTTGTGCAAATGATTTTCCTGATAAACCAATCATCAGGAATAAAATCATTAGAGAACTTTTAAATAATTTTTTAAACATATTTTCTCCAATCTATTCGTTATTAATACTATTTAATAACAATCAAATATTATTGTCTATATAAATTTAAATATAATTATGGTTTCTTAAGCTCCTTCATGTTTTTATATTCTTGTAAAATTGAGGGATTTATTAATGCTTGAATATTTTTTATTTTGTTTCCCTCAATAATATTTTTAACCGCAAGCTCAACTATCTTTCCATTTTTTGTTCTTGGAATATCTGAAACTTCAATAATTTTCTTTGGTACATGACGTGGGGATGCATTTTGACGAATAGCCTTTTTTAATTTTATAATTAATTTTTCATTAAGTGTTTTTGGGGTTTTTAAAACTATGAATAAAATAATTCTCACATCATTATCCCATTGCTGTCCAATAACTATAGACTCTCTTACTTCATTAAATTTATCAACAATAGAATATATCTCAGCAGTGCCTAGTCTGGCACCCCCAGGGTTAAGTGTTGCATCTGATCTTCCATAAATAATATATCCACCATTAGATTTTCTCTCTGCATAATCTCCATGATGCCAAACATTTTTATATTTCTCAAAATATGCAGACTTATATTTTTTATTATTTTTATCATTCCAAAAATAAATTGGCATTGATGGAAATGCTGATTTACAAACTAATTCTCCTTTCCTATTAATTAACGATTTTCCTCTTTCGGAAAAAACATCTGTATTCATCCCCAATCCATTATTCTGAATTTGTCCTCTAAAAACAGGAGAGTAAATATTTCCTAAGACAAAACATGAGACGAGGTCTGTTCCACCTGCAATCGATGCAAGATGGACATCTTTTTTTATATTTTTATAAACATAATCAAAACCATCAGGAGATAATGGTGATCCAGTGGAACAGATAGTCTTAAGATATTTAAGTTTATACTTATTCTTTATGTTTAAATTTAATTTTTTTAACTGGTCAATATATTTTGCACTGATTCCAAACATAGATATTTTCTCTTTTTCAGCTAATTTAAAAAGCAAGTCACTTCTTTTATGCATTGGGAAACCATCAAATAGAACAATAGATGCTTTTGATGCTAAAAAAGTCATTAACCAATTCCACATCATCCATCCACAAGTAGTGAAATAAAACACATTATCACCTGGTTTTACGTTACAGTGAAGTTTATGTTCTTTTAAATGTTGAAGCAAAACACCACCAGCTCTATGACAAATGCACTTAGGTTTACCTGTAGTTCCACTTGAGTACAAAATAGCTAATTCTTTATCAAAATCAAATTTTTTGAATACAAACTTTTTTTCTTTATTATTTTTCAACTTCTTGTAGTAAAAAATTTTTGTACCTTTTTGCTTTTTATGTTTTAAATTTTTTTTGCCTGGATAGTTAATAATGAGCACAGTTTTAATTGATTTAATTTTTTTGAGAATTGCTGGCAATCTTTCAATAACATTTATTTCTTTACCATTATAATAATATCTATCGGTGACGATTAAATGTTTTGGTTTTATTTGAGAAAATCTTTCTATTACTCCTTGTATTCCAAAGTCTGGGGAACATGATGACCATATAGCCCCTATTGCACTAGCTGCTAAAAAACACTCAACTGTCTCAATTTGATTAATCGTATACGCAGCTATTCTGTCTTTTTCTATGATTTTGTTTTCTCTAAAAAAATTAATAATTTTTAAAGTATCATTATTTAATTCTTTCCAAGACTTCTCAACTCTGTATCCATTTTCACTAATAAAAGTAACAGCTTTTGAATTGTCATTTTTTGATAACAAATTCTCTGCATAGTTTAATTTTGATTTTACTAAAAATTTGCTTTTGATAATTTCTTTTGGAAAAAAAAATTCATCATTTTTGATACCCTTAATATTTGCATATTCCCAAATTGAAGACCAAAATAGCTTTGGATTTCTAATTGTCCAATCAAACAATTTTTTATAATTTTTTTTAGCTTTATAATTAAATTTATTTGATAAAAATTTTTCAAATTCAAATAAATTTGATTTCTTTTTTGTTTGAGAAGTAGCTTCCCACAGTTTCTGAGACATAAAAAAATATATTTAATTTTTTGAAATTATGGTAACCTTAAAACATTAAATTATAAAAATGAGAACTTTTTCCTCAATGATTCGGACTAGTTTTAGCCTATTTTTGTTCTTTAATGGTAACAATATATAGTATTGGTTAAAAAAATCATACCAAAGCTAGAAATGATAAAAAATAAAATCACAGCAGTTCTTGGGCCTACAAATACTGGAAAAACTTTCCTAGCCATAGAGACCATGCTTTCTTTTGATTCGGGTATGATTGGTTTTCCTTTAAGACTTTTAGCAAGAGAAGTTTATGACAAAATTATCAAAAAAGTTGATCCATCAAAAGTTGCTTTGATAACAGGTGAAGAAAAAATTATTCCAATTAACGCAAAGTATTTTCTCTGCACTGTGGAATCTATGCCATTAGATAAAAGTTTAGAATTTGTAGGTATAGATGAAATTCAAATGTGTAATGACCACGAAAGAGGTCATATTTTTACGGATAGATTTTTACATATGAGAGGTGAAAAACTTACTATGCTCATGGGTTCAAATTCTATGAAAAATATTATTCAAAAACTTGATGATGATATTGAATTTAAAAATAGAGAAAGACTCTCAAAATTATCATTTGGTGGTCATAAAAAAATTTCTAGAATAGAGAGGAAAAGTGCTGTTATAGCTTTTTCTACTGAGGAGGTTTATGCAATTGCAGAATTAATTAGGCGTCAAAAAGGTGGAGCTGCTATTGTGATGGGCTCTTTAAGTCCCAAGACAAGAAATTCACAAGTAAGCCTATATCAATCTGGTGATGTTGATTATTTAGTTGCAACCGATGCAATTGGAATGGGAATAAATATGGATCTAGATAACGTTTATTTTTCAAATTTAAAAAAGTTTGATGGTAAAAAATTAAGGAATTTAAATATTTCAGAAATTGGACAAATTGCAGGTAGAGCAGGAAGATATTTGAATGATGGCTTATTTGGCACAACTGGAGAATGTAAAGAAGTTGGGCCTGAGGAAATTGAAGCATTAGAAACACACACTTTTCCAGAAATACAAACGATCTTTTGGAGAAATTCAAAATTAAATTTTGCTAATAAAGTTTTGTTAATAAAATCTTTAGAAGAGAGACCTCATAAAGATTGGCTTAGACGAATAAGTGAATGCCAAGATGAAAAGGTATTAAAATATTTTTTAAAAGAAGCACCAAACATAGAGATTACAGATAATTCCGAAATATTACAGATACTATGGGAATGTTGTCAAATACCTGATTTTGTAAAGAAAACTTACGGTCATCATTTTGATGTTGTTAGTAAAATTTTTAATTTTTTAACAAATGGAAATAAAAAAGTTCCAAACCACTATATGAAGGAGCAACTATCTTTACTTGATAAATTAGATGGAAATGTTGACTCTTTATCAAATAGAATTGCTAATGTTAGAACTTGGGCTTATGTATCAAATAAATCTAATTGGGTTGAAAATCAGGACTATTGGATAGAAAGAACTAAAAAACTTGAAGATAAGCTATCTGATCGACTTCATGAAGAGTTAACAAAAACATTTATTGATAAAAGAGCAAGTATTTTAGCTAGAGGTTTAAAACAAGATATAGTTTTTGAAACTGAGATTGTTAATGATGAGGAAGTAATGATTAATGAACAGTATATTGGACGTTTAAAGGGTCTAAGATTAGAGTTAGACTTAAAAGTTGATACATTAGATGCTGATGTAAAATCACTAAAAAAAGCAGCAAGACAAAATGTTGTGCCAGAAATTATAAAGAGAATAACTCAGATAATTGATACTGGTTTGATTGAACTAAAAGATGATTTTAAAATTTATTGGAACAACAATCAAATAGCTAAATTGATTCCTGGTTCTGATTATTTAAATCCTCAAATTCAATTAATTATTGATGAAATGATTGAGAATAATGAAAAATCAAGACTAAATTCTTATTTACAGAAATGGATCAATGAAAAAATTGAAACAGAGTTAAAAAGTCTAATAGATTTAAAAAATGTTAAAGATAATAATTCAGAAATAAGAGCTTTAGCATATCATCTTTATGAAAGTAATGGAGTTGTTAAAAGAGATGAGGTTTTAAATTATTTAAAAAGACTTAATCAAGATGAAAGGAAAAAACTGAGAAATCTAGGTGTAAAATTTGGTAGATATCATGTTTTTTTATTTAAATTATTTAAACCTAGCTCCGTATCATTACGAATTCTTTTATGGAAAAACTATAATGAAAAAAATTTTGATTTCACTCCTCCAACTTTTGGATTGAACTTTTTAGAGGAAAAGAAAATGTTAAATAAAAATCTAATGCTTCTATGTGGTTTTGAAAAATTTGAAAATTTATATGTTAGAATAGATATTTTAGAGAGGTTGTTTTTAATGATTTTTAATACTAAATCAGAAGATAAAATTAAAGAGATCAAGTTAATTCCGGAAATGTTGAATTTGTTAGGTTGTAATAAAGAAAATTTTGTGAAATTAATTAAACAAATGAATTACAAAACTTACGAGAAAGATAATAATCTTCACTTTAAATATATACCATCAAGAAAAGTAATTAAAAAAGATACCAACAAGAATATTAATGACAATCCATTTAATGTACTTTCACAACTTAACTTAAAATAATGTTCAATATTTTTAAAAAAGAAGAAGCTGAAAAAGAAAGTAGTCACCCATCAATAATTGCAGTAGCTTGTTTATTAATTCATTCAGCAAGAATTGATGAGAATTATACAAATAAAGAAAAAAAAATTATTAAAGATGCAATTATTGAAATGGGAGGCGAGACTGAAAATATTGATAAAATAATACAAGATGCAGAAGAAAAAGAAAAAGACTCCAATCAAATACTTGATTTTACTAGAGAGATTAAAAATATTAATGAAGAAGATAAAAGAATCATAATAGAGGCATTGTGGGATATTATATACTCAGATGAAGATGCGGATATGTATGAAACGAACTTAATGAGAAGATTATCTGGTTTGCTTTATCTAGATCCAAAAGTAGTTGGTGATATAAAAGAGAAGGTTCGACTAAAAAAAATATGACATATTTAGTAAATGATAAATGCATCAAATGTAAATTGATGGATTGTGTTGAAGTATGTCCAGTGGATTGCTTTTATGAAGGTAAGAATATGCTTGTAATTAAACCCGATGAGTGTATAGATTGTGGCGTTTGCGAGCCAGAATGTCCAGTGGACGCCATAATATCTGATAACGAGGATAATAATGGTAAATGGTTAGAAGTTAATAAAAAATATGCAGATTTGTGGCCAAATATTAGTGAAAAAAAAGATCCACCAGCGGATCATGAACAATTTAAAAATGTAAAAGATAAGTATGAAAAATATTTTAAAGAAAATCTTGAATAAAAAAAAAACAAAAAAAAAAGTTGCAAAAAAAACTAAGATTATAAAAAAAGTAACTAAACCAAAAAAAATTTCCAAAGTAACTAAAGTTAAAAAAGTAATTAAAGATGTAAGTAAAAAGAAAGTAATCAAAGATTCAAAAAGAAAAGATAAAATTGAAACAAAAACTGATCCATTAAGAATTCCAAAAAATAATGAGCAAAAACCTGAAATTAAAAAGGTAAAAAAACAAGATACTGAAAAAAGACTATTTAAGATTAAAGATTATGTTGTTTATCCAAAACATGGTGTAGGTCAAATTACAGAAACAAAAAAAATTAATATTGGTGGTATTGATGTTGAAACATATATTCTTAAATTTGAAAAAGATAAAGCAAATGGGATGGTTCCAGTAAACAAACAATCTCATTTAAGACCACTAGCTACAATTAATCAGATAAATAAATGTGTTAGTATCTTAAAAAGTAAACCAAAAATTAAACGATCAATGTGGAGTCGGAGAGCTCAGGAGTATGAAGCGAAAATATCTTCAGGTAAAATTTATGAGTTGGCTGAGGTAGTGAGAGATCTGAACAAAGGAGATGATATTATGATTGATCAATCCTACAGTGAAAGACAATTATTTGAAAAAGCTTATGAGAGATTATTAACTGAATTTCAGATTGTAATGGGTTCAAGTTTAGAGGACGCTCAAAAAAAGCTTGATAAAGCTTTAAAAAGAAATTTAGAAAAACAGGTACAAAAGATTGAGGAAAAATCAGTTGCTGAAAAACCACTAAATCAGGAAATTACAGAGTAAAAAAAACGCTCCTCACGCAAGCGCCATGAGAAGCGTTATCAATTAAAAAGAATACTAAACTATCTTCTTTTTTTCTTTTTAGCTTTTTTCTTAGCTTTTTTCTTAGTTTTCTTTTTAGCAGCTTTTTTTCTTCTTTTAGCCATCTTTAGCTCCCTTTTTTTATAAACGAATCTTTATGATTCGTTAATAACTAATTTTTATTTTTTTTGAATAGTTATGTCAAACATATAATTTTTTGAAAAAATTAAAAAATAAAATTATTTTTTAATTTTTAATTTTTTAAAAAAAAAGTTAAATAAATCGCTATTTATAATGTGTTTTTTTAAAAATTTTTAATAAAGTTTTTCAAATTCATTTTTATATTTTTGAATTATTTTATATCTTTTTAGTTTTAAAGTTGGAGTTAGCATTCCATTTTCAATTGAAAATTTTTCATTAATTATAAAAAATTTTTTTATATTTTCTATTTTAGAAAGATTTTTATTAATATTTTCTATTTCTTTTTGAATTTGGTCTTGTGTTGCATTTATATTGTCATCAGATAGAACTAATAATGCGACTAAATAAGGTTTATTATCTCCGTAAACAATTGATTGATCAATAAATTTCGAATTTGATAATTCATTTTCTATTTTGACTGGAGAAATATTATCTCCACCAGGAGTAATCAAAATATCTTTTTTTCTGTCAGTAATTTTTAAGTAACCATTCTCAAAAATTCCAATGTCTCCTGTATGTAACCAACCATCTTTTAAAACTTTGTCAGTTTCTTGCTCATTATTCCAATAACCCAACATTACATTCTCACCCTTAACTAAAATTTCTCCATCTGAGGCTATTTTTACCTCATTGCCTTTAAACGGTGGTCCCACAGTCTCAACCCTAATATCGTCAATTGGATTACAACTTACAACTGGAGAGGTCTCGGTTAATCCATAACCTTGTAGAGTAGGAAGCCCTATAGCATTTAAGAAAATACCAACTTCTTTATCAAGAGCTCCACCGCCAGAGACGAAAGTTTTAAGCTCACCTCCAAATTGACTTTTAATTTTTTTTCTCACAATCTTTTCTAAAATAATGTCAATGAATTTTTCTAAAATTGTTAAAGATTGTTTATTTATTTTTTTGGTTCCTAATTCTAACATTTTTAATATTAAACTTTTTTTTAAACCTGTTGCTTTATTGAAACTTACATTGATTTTTTGAAAAAGATTTTGGTAAAACCTAGGTACTGCAGTCATTAGTTGAGGTTTACAATCATTCATATTTTTAATTAATTTCTCAATACTTTCTGCATAAAATATTTTTGCTCCAACACTGATTTGAACAAATTGAACGGTGTGCTCGTAAGAATGTGACAGAGGCAACCAAGTTAAAAACCTAGTCTGGTCTGATAATAAAGGCTTTAATATATCGAGCGCTCCATCACAATTATTTAAAATACCACCATGACTTAAGATAACACCTTTTGGGTTACCCTGAGTTCCTGAAGTATAAATAATACAAGCAGGATCATTTCTTTTAATTGATAAGTCTGGAACGTTTGAATCTTGATAATCTAAATTAGAAAATAATTTATTTACATTAATATAAGTGTCAATATCTGCATCTAATTCTTCAAAAGAAAATATTTTTTTAATAAAACTTTTTTTTTTTATAATTTCTTTAACTTTATTAAATTGTTCTTGATTAGAAACAAAGATTAATTTCGGATTACAATTTTCAATAATATATTCATAATCTTTCTCAGCATAAGTTGTATAAGCTGGTACAGTAATAGCTTCTGACAACATTACTGAAAGATCAGTTATAAACCATTCAGGTCTATTTTCAGATATTAATAAACATCTATCGCCTTTATTTGTATATTTTTTAATTTCTAACGAAAGTTTTTTAATTGAATGGAATGTTTTTTCCCATGTAAAATAATTATTGTTGTCTTTTAAGGAAGTTAAAAGAATATTATCTTTTTTTTGCTTTTTATAATTAATAAAAAAAAGTTCAACTAAATTATTAATATTTTTTGTACTCATAATTTCTTGGTGGGCAAAGAGAGAATCGAACTCTCACAGTATTGCTACTATTGGATTTTGAGTCCAACGCGTCTACCAGTTCCGCCATTCGCCCAAAACTTTGCATATTTTAACTAATAGTATTAAATCATTTATTATATTAAAAGAAAATATGTTTAAAGAACTGTACAATAAAACTATCAAACTAGCAGGTCATAAAAGATCTAAATCAATTTTGGGATTTATATCTTTTATTGAAAGTTTTATATTCCCAATACCTCCTGATGTATTGATAATTCCTATGACAATAGCTCGAAAACATGAATGGATCAAAATTGCAATCATTGCAACTATAGGATCTGTTTTGGGAGCTTGCTTAGGGTATTTTATAGGATATGTCTTCTTTAATGAAATTGGCCTAAAAATTTTTGAGATCTATGGTGTAGATGATACTTCATTTTTAAAAGATAAAGTTTCCTCAGAGGGTGGTGTTATAGCCTGGATAACTCTTCTAGCAATTGCTGGATTTTCACCAGTGCCATTTAAGTTACTTACAATTACAAGCGGTTTTATAAACTTTAATATTTTTTATTTTATTATCATTTCTCTTTTAACAAGAGGATCACGTTTTTTTTTAATAGCCTTCTTAGTTGGAAACTTCGGTCCAGCAATGAAAAAAATTATTGAAAAAAAACTTTTAAAATTCTCTATTTTGATATCAGTAATTCTGATTATTTTTGCATATTTTATATATAAATTTTTAAATAATTTTATTAATTAAATATGATCCTATTTCCAAGTAGAAAAAATTTTTATTTAATTATTTTTTTTATCTCATTAATTTCAATAATCTCAGCTTTGTATATTGAATATATACTTCAGTATCAACCATGTAAGCTATGTATTTACCAAAGGTTGCCTTACTTAGCTGCAATATTTGTAAGTCTTATTGGATTTAATTTTTTCAATAATGATAAAATAATAATAATAATAATAATGATATTTACTATTAGTGCTATAATTTCCGGATATCATTACGGGATTGAAAATAATCTAATTAAGGAAATTTCTAGTTGTACGAATAACTCACTTGATACATTAAATAAGTCAAAATTACTTGAATCTCTTAATAAAAATATGCCAGTTGACTGCAAAGATGCTACTTTTAAAATTCTTGGAGTATCACTAGCGGCAATTAATACAATTTTATCAATTTTAATTGTTATTATTTCTATTAGAACACTGACTTATGAAACAAACAAATAAAAAAAAATTAGAAGAATTTATAAGAGTAGATCATGCTGGAGAAAGAGGTGCAATTAAAATTTATGAAGGTCAACTGCTCGCTCTAAATACTATTGTGAGAAATGAGGAATTGAAAAAAAAAATTGGTGAAATGAAAAAGCATGAGCAGGAACACTCAAATTTTTTTGAGAATGAAATAGTAAAAAGAAATATAAAACCAACAAAATTTTTACCATTATGGGATTTGCTTGGACTGAGTCTTGGATTTGGTTCAACAATACTTGGAAAAAAGGCAGCAATGTTATGTACTGCATCTGTAGAGGAAGTAATTGATGAACATTATAAAAATCAAATTGATCAAATTGAAGTAGACGAAAAGAATTTAAAAGAAAAAATAATAAAATTTAGACAAGATGAATTAGACCATAAAGATATAGCTTATGAGGAAGGGGCCACAAAAAAAGGTCTTTACTCCATTATGGACAAAGTAATTAAAACAGGCTCTAAGGTTGCAATAAAAATTTCTGAAAAAATTTAATTACGGTTCAAGTTCAACATCCCAATATAAATAATCCATCCAGCTTTTATGTAAAAAGTTTGGTGGAAAATTTTTACCATTTTTGTGGAGGTCCTCTGTAGTAGGTTGAAAAGGCCATTGGTTTAGTGTCATGCCTGAGTTCTTTATTAGTCTTCCTCCCTTTTTAACATTACAGGAAGAACAAGCTGTTACAACATTATCCCAATTAGTTTTTCCACCTTTTGATCTTGGCAGTAAGTGATCAAATGTTAATTCATTTTTGCTACCACAGTATTGGCAGCTAAACTTATCTCTTAAAAATACATTAAACCTAGTAAAGTTAGGATTTGATTGAGGTCTTATGTAAGATTTTAGAGCAATTACACTTGGAAGTTTCATGCTAAACGAAGGGCTTCTAATTTGTCTATCATAATAACTAACAATAGAAACTCTATCTAAGAAAACAGATTTAATTGAGTCCTGCCAACTCCACAATGAAAGTGGATAATAACTTAAAGGCCTATAATCTGCATTCAAAACTAATGCAGGACATTTTTCTAAAGAGATACTTTGATCAGAAAGCTCAATCATACCTAAAACATATATTAAATATATTTTTTATCAACAAAACTAATATTATATTAAATATTTATTAACTGATTATTTTTTTTTTTATAAAGTTTAATGCCGCACTCGAAGCTTCCATAGGTATATGGTGATCACAGTTTTTAATCATTAAAGTTTCAATTTTAATTTTATTTCTAATAAAAAAATCTTTAGCTTCTAGCAAATTATTTGGTGGGACAATTGGGTCATTTTCACCGTGTATCATTAAAATATCGGTTTTAGTTTTTATTCTTGGAGACAGATCCTTCATATTTATAATTCTTCCAGAAAATCCTACGATACAACTAAATTCTTTTTCGGATGTTAGGCCAACGTTTATTGACATCATACATCCTTGACTGAAACCAGAAACACAAATTTGTGAATATTTTAAATTAAAATAATTACTTATTTCTGAAATATAACTGTTGAGAACATTTTCTGCCTTTTTTGATTCTTGAAGAGTATATTCTGGATCTTCATTATTTAAATCAAACCATTGAAACCCTACTGGATTAATACTGCATACTTCATGTGCATCGGGACATAAAAAAACTGTATTTTTTAAAAATCTTTTCCAGTTTAAAGTTAACATGCTGATATCTTTACCATCACCTCCATATCCATGAAGTAAAATTACAGCACTTTTAATTTCCTCATTATTCTCTGGTTTTATTATTGTTGTATTTAGTGAAAATTTCATAAAATTTTTGGTAACCAATCAAGTAAAGACTGATCATTAAAGTCAATGTAACCAACAATTCTTCCAACCTCAAAACCATTTTGGTCTATTAGAATTGTTGTGGGTAATCCTCGTAGTTTAAATATCTGGGAAAGCTCTGGACCAGATCCTGTGAATATATCTAAATTCTTAATTTTGATTTCGTCAAAAAACTCTTTAGATTTTTTATAACTTTCACCACCAATATTAATTGGGATTATGTTTATATTTTTAAATTCATTTAAGGTTTTAAGTTTATCTAAAGATGGCATTTCTTTTTTGCAAGGTGCGCACCAAGTAGCCCAGAAATTTATTATTAATGGGTTTGATTTATAATTATTTAAACTTACTTTTTGGCCTTCAGATTTAATAAATTCTATATTTTTAATTTTTTTCTTGTCTTTATGTACTATAAGATTCTTAATTTCTGGACGTTCTATTGAATATGAGACGCTAGATGATATTAAGTAAAATATTATTATAAGATAATTAAAAAAAATGATTTTCATACAATTATTAATAATTAAATATCATGGGTAAAAATAAAAACAATCAGCCAATTTGGAATACAAGAATAAAAAAGGTCTCAAAAAACCTTTTTAAAAAGGTTGGTGGATCAATTTCAGTAGATAAAAGATTATTTAGAGAGGATATTGAAGCTTCAATTGTACATGTTGAGATGCTGTTTAAACAAAAAATTATAAATTTTAAAATTAAAAATAAAATAGTATGGGGTTTAAATAGAATTAAGAATGAAATTATAAAAAAAAAATTTGTATTTGACGATAAGCTTGAGGATATTCATATGAATATAGAACACAGACTCTTTGAACTAATTGGAGAGGATGCTGGATATATTCACACAGCAAGATCAAGAAATGATCAAGTAGTCACAGATTTTAAAATTTGGTTAAGAAAAGCTAATAAAGAAATTGTTAAGAATATAGATATAACAATTAAAAATATTTTAAAAAAAGCAGAAAAAAATGTTGAAACAATTATGCCTGGTTTCACACATCTTAAAAATGCACAACCAGTTTCATTTGCTCATTATCTAATGGCTTACTTAGAAATGTTTAATAGAGATAAAAATAGATTTAAAAATAATTTTGAGAGTCTTAATGAAAATCCACTTGGTGCGGCTGCTTTAACAGGCACTTCTTTTAAAATTGATAGATTTTATACGTCAAAAAAATTAGGTTTTGACAGACCAACTAAAAACTCAATTGATACTGTTTCTGATAGGGATTTTGTAATTGATTTTCTGTATTCTTGCTCTGCATGTGCTGTTCATATCTCTAGAATTGCTGAGGAATTTATAATCTGGAATTCAGATGCTTTTAAACTAATTAATTTGAATGATAAAATTGTAACTGGATCATCCATTATGCCTCAAAAAAAAAATCCTGATCCTTTAGAATACCTGAGAGGCAAAACAGGTTTTATATTTGGAAATCTATTTTCTATGCTTACAACTTTAAAAGGATTGCCCCTTTCTTATTTTAAAGATTTACAAGATGATAAAGAGATTGTTTTTAAATCGTTTGATCAGTTAAAAAATTCCTTAATTATATTAAATGATGTACTTAAAAATTTTTCGCCAGATAAAAAAAGGATGATCGAACTTGCAGAAAGTGGCTACATTACAGCAACTGATTTAGCAGATTACATGGTTAGAGAATTAAATTATCCATTTAGAAAAGCTTATTTACAAACAGCTAAAATCATAAATTTTGCTGAAAAAAATAAAAAAAAAATGGCAGAACTCACTATAAAAGAGATAAATAAAATTGAAAAAGGTTTAACTGCTGATGTTCTGAAAATATTTGAACTAAAAAAATCTGTTAATTCTAAAGTTTCTTATGGTGGAACTTCTTTCGACAACATTAAGAAAATGATATTAAGTTACAAGAAGAAATAATTATGATTAAAAAAATAACTTTAATTACCATGTGCCTAATTTTATTAACTTCATGTGGAAGAAAAAATGAGCCAAAATATGAGGCATCATTAAATTACAATATTATGAATTTTTATAATTATAATAATGAATTTAAAATACCAAAAGAAGATGAAATATATCAATAATATTTTTACAGTTGAAAGATCCAAACTCACTAAAGTAATTAAAAAATTTGAAACGCCAATTTTTTGCTATTCGGAGAAAAAAATTAAGGAAAATATAATTAACTTTAAAAGAAGTTTTAAATCGTTTTCTCCAATCATATGTTTTTCAACAAAGTCAAACTGTAATCTAGAGATACTTAAACTAATTAATCGAAGCGGATTGGGAGCTGATGTTGTTTCTAAAGGTGAATTGATGATTGCTCTTAAAGCTGGAATAAATTCAAAAAAAATTGTTTTTTCTGGAGTGGGTAAAACTAGACCAGAATTAATTTATGCAATTGATAAAAATATTTTGTTAATTAATTGTGAGTCAAAAAGTGAAATATTAGAAATTGAAAGTATAGCTAAATCTAAAAATAAAAAAGTGGATATTGGAATTAGATTAAATCCAAATACAGATGCACAAACAATTAAACAAATCTCAACTGGTAAAAAAGAAAATAAATTTGGTGTTAATGAGAAGACATTTATTGAAATTTCAAAATACGTAAAAAGTTCAAAATTTTTAAATCTAAAATGTTTAAGCGTTCATATTGGAAGTCAAATTCTAGATTATAAACCTTACCAAAAAATGCTTAATGTTTTAGATAAATTGATAAAAAAAATTAACTTAAATTTTGAGTATATAGATCTTGGTGGTGGCATGGGTATTGATTATAACAAGGATAACAAGAAGTTTAATTATAGAAAATATAATCAAATTATTAAAAAATTTTTAAAAAAGTATGATTCAAAAATTATTTTTGAACCTGGAAGATCAATTATAGGTGATACTGCAATATTAATTTCAAAAATTATTTATATAAAAGAAAATTCTAAAAAAGACTTTATTATTGTAGATGCAGCTATGAATGATTTTATGAGACCTGCATTGTATGGAGCTGAACATAAAATTATCCCATTAAAAAAAACTAATAAAATGATTAACAAAATCTATGATTTTGTTGGCCCTATATGTGAAACTACAGATAAATTCTTAACTACAAATAAATTTCAAAAATTGAATGAGAAAGATTATATTATTATTTGTGACGTAGGAGCATATGGCTCATCTTTAGCTTCAAATTATAACATTAGACCTAAACCTGCTGAAATATTAATCAAGGGTACAAAAATAAACATAATTAAAAAAAGACAAAAACTTCAAGATATAATTTAGTTTTTGACAAAAATGATAAGAAAATTTCTATTTTTATTTTTTTTCTTTCTAGGTATATCTCTAATTTCAATAATATTTCTTCCATCTTTAATAATGCCTAACAAAGTAGTTTTGTTTGGTGGAAAAATTATGGGAAGGTGGGCTGCACTATGCCTTCAAATTATTTTACAAACCAAAATAATTGTAAGAGGGAAAGATAATATAATTAAAAATGAAAAATTTTTTATTGCTTGCTCACACCAATCAATGTTTGAGACTTTCTACTTACAGACTATTTTTAATTCTCCAATATTTATTTTAAAATATGAGTTAATTAAAATACCTATATTTGGATGGTATTTAAAAAAAATAGGCTCACTATCGATTAATAGAAATAAAATTAGCAAGGATAATTTAGGTCTAATTGATAAAATAAAGAATTCTGTAAAAATATCTGAGAGACCTTTAATTATATTTCCACAAGGAACAAGAGTTTTGCCAGAAGAAAGAGTACCTTTTAAAAAGGGTGTTGGAAGAATTTATGATGAATTAAAAATAAATTGTCAGCCTGTAGCTATAAACTCTGGAAACGTCTGGCCAAAAAATGGTAAATTAGCTTTAAAAAAAACAATAATAGTATCAATTCTTCCAGCAGTAAAGCCTGGAATGAACTCAACAGATTTTACAAGTTATTTAGAAAATAAAATATACAGTGAATTAAATTTGATGAATTAACCCTTCATAGGCATTACAACATAGATACTGTCATAATCAGCTGGATCTCTAATTAAAGCTGGCGAACCAGTATCTTTTAAATAAATTTCAATGTTATCTCCATCAAGTTGGGATGCGACATCAATTAAGTACCTAGAATTAAAGCTTATATCTAACTCATGATCAAACTTAACATTTAAACTTTCTTTACCATCACCACTATTTGTATTGTTAACAGAAAGATCAAGATTGTCTTTTGAAAGATTAAACTTAACACCATCCTTTTTATCTAATGAAACGGATGCAACTCTATCTACTGAATTTAAAAATGATTTTAGATTAATTTCTAATTTTTTTTGGTTTTCTTTAGGTATTACCTGAACATAGTTTGGAAATTTTCCATCAATAAGTTTTGATATCAATATGCTATTATTAATTTCAAATTTAATTTTTGATTTAATATTTGATATTTTAACATCACCTTCATAATCCTCTAGTAATGAACAAAGCTGAAAAATAGTCTTCTTCGGTAGAATTATTTGATCAAATTGAACTTTGTTTTCAAGTCTAATTTTTGAAATAGACATTCTATGACTATCTGTAGCTGCTGCTGTTAAAAAATTTTTATCCTCAACTTCTGTCTGATGAAAAAAAATTCCGCTTAAATAATGTCTTGTTTCATCATTAGATACTGAAAATTTACATTTATTTAATAGTTTTAATAAATCTTTTGATTTAATTGAAAACTCATTTTCATTAAAATTTTCATCTGTTAATGGAAACTCAGAAGCGCTGATACAATTTAAATTAAAAACGGATTTATCAGACTCTAAATGTAATTTATTTTCGCTAAGATTAGAAAAGTTTATTTTGCTTCCAGATGAAAACTTTCTAACAATGTCATACATTATTGATGAGGATGAAGTAGTTTTGCCCTCCTCTAATATTTCAACGTTTGGAATTTGATGAATAAAAATTAAATCAAGATCAGTAGCTGTAATTGTTAGTTTTCCATTACTTACATCCAATAATACATTTGAAAGTATCGGCAACGTACTTCTTTTTTCAATTACACCTTGACAATAATTTAAAGATTTTTGAAGGTCTTGTTGATTTAAACTAAACTTCATTTTCTTTATTATACAAAATCTTACTTTTTAAACTATCAATATTAATATTTAACTCACTATCCTCTTTTCTTAATCTCTCGATAGTTTTAACTGAGTGAATTACAGTTGTATGATCTCTGTTGGAAAAAGATCTCCCTATTTCTGGTAGGGATTTAGATGTTAACATTTTTGCCAGATAAATTGCAGTCTGTCTTGGTCTTACAAGATATCTTGATCTTCTGGGAGAAAGCATCTCATTTTTACTAATCTTATAAAATTTACAGACTATTGTTTGAATTGTGTCAATATCAACTTTATTTTCAGTAAGATTAAGTAAATCTTTTAAAACTATTTTTACCTCAGATAGGCTTGGAACTTTGTTGTAAATCCTGGTAAATGAAACAATTCTATTTAATGCTCCAACTAATTCCCTAATGCTAGTTTTAATTTCAGTACTTATAAATTTTTGAATTTCCTCAGAGATAATAACTTGATTTGGGTAAGATAATTTTAACTCTTCAGTTTTAGATTTAATAATTTTATATCTAAGTTCATAATCAGGATTTTGAATATCTACAACTAAACCTCCAGAAAATCTGGATTTTATTCTTTCCTGTATCCTGGTTAATTTATTCGGTGGGCGATCTGCTGAGATTATTATTTGTGAATTTTTGTCTAATAAAGCATTGAATGTATGAAAGAATTCCTCTTGCATTGCTTCCTTACCATTCATGAATTGAATATCATCGATTAATAAAATATCAGTATTTCTAAAGTACTCTTTAAATTTTACCATATCATTTGACTTTATGGATTTAACAAATTGATACATAAATCTTTCTGCTGATATAAACATAACTTTATTCTTTTCTTTCAATTCTAAACCAATTGCATTTAGTAAATGCGTTTTACCCATCCCTACACCACCATATAAATATAATGGATTGTAGTGAGCTATATCTTTTGAAACTTTTTTCGATGCCTCAAAAGCTAATTTGTTATTGCCTCCTGTTATAAAATTTTCAAAATTTTTGTTAGGATCTATTCTATTATATTGAAGATAAGAATCTTTTATAAACGAAACATTATCTTTAATAGAACTTTCAGTTTCTAAATCTAGGTTACTACTTTCTATTTCTTGGTTGTTTTTAATAATAAATTCGATCCTTACCAAGTCTTTTTTATATTCTTTTATTGTATGTAATATTTGGTCTAAATATCTCGATACTATCCAATCTCTTATAAACCTTGTTGAAACTGAAAATAATATATAATTGTGAAATTCATCAACTAGTTCAATTTTTTTTATCCAGCTCTCAAAAATATCGTTCCCAAACTTTTCTCTTAATTCTTTTTTAATATTTTGCCAATCAATTTTCTTTTCTAGTGATTTATTATTTTGTAAATTATTTTTCATGAGGGAATTCCACTTAAGACTTATGAAAATTTTTTGCAATAAATTTATTTATAGAAAGAAAAATAAATAAAATTTCTGATTGAATAAATTTTAGATTGAATTTTTTATAATTTTTTTTTGCAACCTATTGTGGTAGGTAATTCAGAATTAAAATTTTACTTAATCTATATCTAGTAATTTTTTAGACAAAACTTTTAGATGTAGTTATTTAGTAATAGATTGTACGTTTAAGTTGTATATTGAAAATTTTTTACTTATTGCAGGTTGTTAGAGAGAATTAATTTTTTTTGTAATTCTGGATACGTTTCTTGAGGCGTTTTGTCTTTTGATGATTCCTGTTTTTGCAATTGACATCAATTCCGAATTTAGCTTCGGTAGAAAAGCCAAAGCTTCTTTTTTATCCTTTTTTTCAATTATAGAGTTCATTTTTTTCAATGCACTTTTATAACGACTCTTTCTAGATCTATTAACAGCTGTTTGCCTCTTAATTTTTCTAGTTTGTTTAATTGCTGATTTCGTATTCGCCATAAGCGTGAGTGTATATCTTCAGTTATTGATCCGGTCAATACAATTA
>CACCWT010000010.1 GCA_902549785.1 uncultured Pelagibacteraceae bacterium | reverse complement strand
CTAGAGTTGCTACCGCTTATTATTTTGCACATTTCTTAATAATTCTTCCATTTTTAGGTTTTAAGGAAAAAACTACGCCGTTGCCACTAAGTATAACTGAACCAATTTTAGGTGGATCGCCAGATATGGCAATGGCTAGAGATAATTCTAACTATAAAGAAAAACTGTGAGAAACTCATTAAATTTAGCTTTTTTTTTCATTTTAGTTTCATCTTTATTTTTTTCAAAAGTCCAGGCAGCTGGAGAGCAAAATGATCTGTTGGAAGTAGACTGGTCTTTTAAGAGCTTCTTTGGCAAATTTGATAGAGCATCTTTGCAAAGAGGATATCAAGTTTATACAGAAGTTTGTGCTTCATGCCACTCACTTAAACATTTAAGTTATAGAAATCTTGCAGAAAAAGGTGGACCAGAGTTTACAGAACTTGAGGCTAAAGCGATTGCCTCAAATTTCGAAGTAACAGACGGACCAAATAGCGATGGAGAAATGTTCGAAAGACCAGCTAAGTTGTCCGATAAATTTGTAATGCCTTATGCAAATGTTCAGGAAGCAATTGCAGCAAATGGTGGAGCATATCCCCCAGATATGTCAGTGCTTGTAAAAGCAAGAAGTGGTGGAGCAAACTATATTTATTCTGTTTTAATGGGCTATGATGAACCGCCAGCAGGCATGGAGCTTGATGATGGTGTGTATTACAATAAGTATATGTATGGAAATAAAATTAAAATGGCATCTCCTCTGGATGATGACATTGTAGAATATTCAGATGGAACGAAAGCAACAGTAGACCAAATGGCCAAAGATGTAACAACTTTTTTACAGTGGACAGCTGAACCACATTTAGAGGCAAGACATAAACTAGGTTTTAGGGTGATTATATATTTATCAGTGTTAACAATTTTAGTTTATTTCAGTATGAAAAAAATCTGGTCACGTATTGAAACGAAAGTTTAAAATATCTCCATCCTTAACAATATATTCTTTACCTTCTAATCTCATTTTTCCAGCCTCTTTGGATTTTAACCATCCCTGATTGTTTAAAAAATCTTCATAAGAAATTGTTTCAGCTCTTATAAATCCTTTCTCAAAGTCAGAATGAATTTCCCCTGCAGCATTTGGTGCTGTAGACTCTTTTGTAATAGTCCAAGCTCTAGTCTCTTCTGGTCCTGATGTAAAAAATGTTTGTAAGGATAGAAGTTCGTATCCTTTCCTTATTAATGAATTAAGTCCTGTCTCTGACATATTGATCATTTTCATATAATTTTTTTTTTCATTTTCATCCTCTAATTGGTTTATTTGATTTTCTATATCTGCAGAAATTATCAATGTATTTTTTTCATCAAATTTTTTTATAAAGTTCTCAGTATATTTGTTACCCGACTTAATACTCTCCTCGTCTACATTACACACATATAGTTTTGGTTTAGTACTAAGAAGTCCACTATTTTTTAAAAGTTTTTCATCAAATTCATTTGTGATGAATGTTAAATCACCATCCTCATCGATTATCTTTTGAGCTGCCTCAAGTAATTTAAGCTCTTCAATATCAACATTTTTTTTATTTTTTTTGTCAAGTCTCTTTTGAATCGATTCTAAATCAGCTAACTTCATTTCAGTTTCTATGATCTCTAAATCTCTTACAGGATCAACGTTAGGGTTAACATTTTGAATATCATCTGAGTCAAAACATCTAATCATATGTATAATTGCATCAACTTCCCTGATATGAGATAAAAATTTATTTCCTAGTCCCTCACCTTTGGAAGCACCTTTAACAAGACCAGCAATATCAACAAAAGAAATAGTTGTATTAATTTTCTTTTTTGAATCTGAAATTACAGCCAATTGATCAAGTCTTTTATCTGGAACTGCTACAACGCCAATATTTGGATCAATTGTACAAAATGGAAAATTTTCTGCTTGTGCTTTATTAGAGTTTGTTAAAGCGTTAAACAATGTAGACTTACCAACATTTGGTAAGCCAACGATTCCACATTTAAAACCCATTTAGTTGTTGTTAACTGTACTAGAAAATAAATCTAATTTTTTATCTATTAAGATATTTAAGGACTCAATTATATTACTTGTAATTGTATCCAAATGGACTTGTTCATCCTCATTAAAGTCGTTTAGCACAAAATCAGAAACAGATATTTTATTTTCTGGTTTACCTATACCAATCCGAACTCTTGAATATTCTTTACCAATAAACTTATCAATAGATGCAATACCATTGTGTCCCGCACTTGACCCACCAAATTTTGCTTTAATTTTTCCAAATTCAATATCTAAGTCATCATGGAATACTATTACATCTTCTGCATCTATTTTGAAATATTCAAGAAGTTCTCTTATGCAAATTCCAGAATTATTCATAAATGTAAGAGGTTTGATTGCATAAACTTTCTTATCACCAATATTTCCAGTGGTTAACAATCCCTTAAATTTTGGTTTTTGCTTAGACAATCCAAATTTTTGGTTAATTGCATCCACAATTTTAAAACCAATATTATGTCTATTATTTTGACTATTTGGAGTCGGATTTCCTAAACCAACAAGTAACAACATATTTTATTAATTTTGGAAAAAATATTTCACTATTTATTATTTTTTATCTGATGAAGGTTTATCTTCTTCTTTAGATTTCTCACCCTCTGCCTTATCACCATCACTTGAAGTTTTTTCACTGCCTTCGGCAGCTGCTTCTGCTCCTTCTGCAGCTTCACCTTCAGCCGTCTCTGCTGGTTTCTCTGGCTCTTTAACTACTGTAGGTGCAGCAACTGTAGCAATTACAAAGTCTCTTCCTTGAATCGTAGGAGTAACATTTTCAGGTAATTTAATTGAAGAAATTTTTATACTTGTACCAATTTCTAAACCCTCTAAATCTACAATAAGTTCAGTTGGAATATTTTCTGCAGGACATTTGAGTTCAACTTTACGTCTTACGATATTAAGCACTCCTCCACGTTTAAGTCCAGGAGATAGTTCATTATTTAAAAATTTCACTGGTATTTCTAAAATAATTTTTCCACCTTTGACAATTCTCATTAAATCAAAATGAATTGGCTCATCAGTGACAGTGTCGAAAGAAATATTTCTTGTTAAGACTTTCTGTTCTTTGCCATCTAAATTAATAGAAATAACATTAGAAAGAAAATTTTCATTATTTATTAAATTTTTTAGTTCTTTGGTAGTAATTGAAATTTTTTCATTTGGCAGATCTCCACCATAAACTATACCTGGAACATTACCTGCGCTTCTCAAGTCATTCACTTGGCCTTTAGTTTTTGTTTCTCTTATTGTCGCTTGTATTATGCTCATAAATTGCAGGTTTTATAACGCAGTTTGGTAATTTTACAAGATTTATTTGAATAGATCTGAGACAGATGTTGAATTAGAAATCCTTTTGATAGCCTCTGCTAGTAAGATTGATATTGATAATACTTCAATATTTCTTACTTTTTTTAGTTTGTCTGAACTATCTATACTATCTGTAATGACTAAGTTTTTAATTTTTGAATTTTTTATCTTTTTAACTGCATCACCGCTAAAAACCCCATGAGTTGCATATACATGAACTTCTTTTGCACCTCTTTTTAATAAAGCATCAGCTGCATTTACTATCGTTCCTCCAGAGTCAATTATATCATCAGTTAAAATACAGACTTTATTTTTTACATTTCCAATAACATTCATAACTTGCGATTTTCCAGGACTAGGTCTCCTTTTATCAACTATTGCTAAACCGACATCTAATTTTTTTCCTAAAGCCCTTGCCCTTTCAACTCCTCCCACATCGGGGGCAACACATATAATATTTTTGCTTTTAATTTTTCTGTTAATATGCTTTGCAAAGATTGGTGTAGCAAATAAGTTATCTACAGGAATATCAAAAAAACCTTGAATTTGACCTGCATGCAAATCTACTGTTACCACTCGGTCAGCTCCTGCATTCGTTATAAGGTTTGATACTAATTTTGCAGAAATAGAAGTTCTTGGTACAACCTTACGATCTTGTCTCGCATATCCAAAATATGGAATTACTGCAGTGATATTTTTTGCAGAAGATCTTTTAAGTGCATCTATACAAAGAAGCAACTCCATTAAATTATCATTTGCTGGAGAGGATACTGATTGAATTATAAAAATACTGTTACCTCTTATATTTTCGTTAATTTCTATATAGATCTCACCATCTGCAAACTTTCTAATACTGGTATTTACTAATTTATTTTTTAGGTTTTTTGAAATTTTATTACTTAGCTGTTTGTTGCTATTTCCAGTGAGAATCTTCATTTTTTGAGAAAGGTTTATTTAATCATAATTACTGAAATATTTCTACCATAATCATTTAATTTATTTTTAACTGATCTCCTAGCACTGAAAAAGTTGTTACTTAATAAATATGTATCTTTTTTGATGATTTCAATGTTTTTAACTCCAAATTTCACAAGTTGCTCTTTAATATAATCTGTTAAACTGAAATATATTTTATTTCTTTTGGTTTTAAAAAATTTTTTATTAGATTTTTCTTGTTTAATAAATTTATCCATGAAATCATTTCTTACCTCATAGTTATCTTTTCCTATACAAGGTCCAATTACAACTATTAAATCATTAAAATTACTACCACTTGACTTGAATTTTCTTAATGTAGTAGATACTATTTTTTTGTATGCTCCCTTCCATCCTGCATGCAGCGCACTAATTAAATTATTAATTGGGTCATATATAAACACAGGAGCACAATCAGCTGTCAAAATTCCTAAAGCAATACCTTTTTTATTTGTTACTAATGAATCACCTTTTAATATTTTCTTTGGAATTTTGCTTATTTTAAAAACATTATTACTATGAATTTGATTTAACAATATAAGATTATTTTTATTACAACCAATTTTAAGACAAACTTTTTCTATGTTTTTTTTAACATCTTTAACTTTATCTTTAGATCCGATACCACAATTTAAACTTTTATAAATACCTTTTGAGAAGCCACCTTTTCGATTAAAGAAACCATGTTCTATAGTTTTGAATTTACCAAGTTTTTTTGATTTAAACATTATTCAAAACCAAAAAAATCATTATTTTTATTTTTGTATCCAAAAATCACTTTGAAAAGGTTCCCCATTTGTTTTTCCTCAAGTAGCCGAACTAAAGTTTCCTGCATATATTTTTTTTCTGTATTAGTCATTTTTTTTTCTAAAATGTGTGCTCTTTCAATTATACCCATTCTTTCTAAAAAAAACCTTTGAGTAACTATTTTTTTTACTTTTAGATTATTTTTAAGGAAATATTCTTTTAACAAACTAAAATTTACTAGTGAGCTTATATCTGCCCTGCCAAGATTTCTTATCATTGCCTTATCTGAAATCTTTTTATTATTCATCACTGCTTGTATAGTGCTAGAGCTATTATTATTCAAATATCCATAATCTATAAGTAAAATACCACCTGAGAGTTTTGAAATTTTTTTAATGATCGGATTTAATTCTAAAAATCCCTTTTTAGGAAATTCAATAAAATTTAGTTTTTTTAATGTCTGAAATGTCTTTATTTGAGCAATGTCTTTTTTGTTACCTTTTATAAATTTTTCAATAATATCAATTTTGTTTTTCACTGAGTAACATTTTTCGAATAAATAGTTATTTCTATTAGAAAACTGTTTAATTGGGATTGCATCAAAAAACTCGTTTCCAAAAAAAATAACTGGACCCTCTTTTATTGAGTTAAAGTTTTTTATCCATTTAATATGCTTATTATTTATATTTTGTTTTTGCAATTTTTTTAAAAACGTACTTTTCTCATATAAATAAATTTTTATAGCTTTATTTAACTCAGGAAATTTTTTTAGAGTATGAACTATAACTTTAGTTAAACTCCCATCTCCTGGTCCAAGTTCTATAAAATTAAATTTTTTAGGCTTACCCATTTTTTCCCAGGTAGAAACCAACCATATACCTATAATCTCTGAAAATAGATTTGAAATAGTAGGGGAAGTTATAAAGTCTCCATTTTTACCAAAAGGATTTTTATTGGAGTAATAACCTACTCTAGGCTTATATAGAATTTTTTCGATAAAATCATCAACAGGTATAGGTTTTTTTGAGAGAATATTAAATTTTTTGAGATTTAGTTTCATCATTTCTTTTAAAATAAATTACAAACCCAATTAAAATCATTATAGCACTTAACAATATGCCCATGCTAACGTGTCCAAATAAATATCCAATTTGGATATCTGGCTCTCTAAAAAATTCAGAAGTAATTCTAAAACACCCGTAAAGTATTAAGAACATAAAAGAGCAATTTCCAACTTTATAGTTTTTGTTAAAAAAAATAAAATTCATCAAAATAAATAAAATAACACCCTCTAGAAATGCTTCATATAATTGAGAAGGGTGTCTCAACTTATCATCATAGTTTAGAAAAAAAACTCCCCAATTAGAATTTGTAGCTTTTCCTACTAATTCACCATTTATAAAATTTGAAATTCTACCAAATAGAATTCCTATAGGTGCAGTGACAGACACTAAATCTAAAAATACAAATATACCTTTCGCATTTTTTTTTGAAAATAAATAACTAGAAATAATGACACCAATTAAGCCTCCATGAAATGACATTCCACCATTCCAGATCATAAATATTTCAATTGGCTTATTTAGAAAATATGGAAAATTATAAAAAATTACATATCCCAATCTTCCTCCGACAATAATTCCAATTATCAAGTATGTAATATAATCTTCAAATAATTTTGAAATTATACTGTCCTTAATAAGTATTTTTTTACAATATACCCAACCAAAAATAATCCCAAAAATGTATGCTAGTGAATACCACCTTACACTTAAAGAGAATATTTCAAAAGCTACTGGGTCAAAATTATTAGTAAACATTTGTAAAATTTATTATAAGCTATTAAATATAATTCTGGTAAATAATTATTATGTCAAAATCAAGATTCGTATTTGATAAATTTGCAAAATTAATTGAGCAAGGTTTGATTAATTATAAAGATGTATCTGATGAAGTAATCACAATACTAAAATCTAAGAGAGATGAAATTGTATTTAAAATGAAACTTGCAAGCAAAGAAGAAGTTGATGTTTTAAGTAAAAGAATCAGTAATCTTGAAAAAAAATTAGAAGAAAAACAGAAAAGAAAAAAAACTAGTAAGGTAAAGAAATAGTCACTTTTAACCCACCCAGTTTTGATTTATCAAAATGAATGTCTCCCCCATGAGACTTAATGATATCAGAAGATATAGATAATCCTAAACCAACACTTGATTTAGACTGGGACCTACTTTTATCAATTTTATAAAATGGTTTGGTAATGTTATGAAATTCTGATTTATCTACTCCAGGACCATCATCATCAATTGATAAAAGAATAGTTGAATTTTTTTTTTTTAAATTAACTGATATTTTTTTTGCGTATTTTACAGAATTATCTAGTAAATTATTTATGCACCTTGTGATCAGATTTCTTCTTCCATTGAAATAGATTTTTTTTGAGCTTTGTACCTCAATATTATCATTTTCATATTTTAAAATTGTGTCATTTAGAAGTTCTGAAATATCGAAAGTTTCAGTTTTATCTTTTGCGCCTGTGCTTGTAAATTGAAGATACTCATTGAGCATTTTTTCCATCTCATCAACATCTCTCGAAATTTTTGATGATAAGTCTTTATCTTTAATAACAGCAAGTTGTAGTTTTATCCTAGTAAGTGGGGTTCGTAAATCATGACTAATACCTGAGAGCATCTCAGATCTTTGATTTAAGTGTCTTTGTATTCTTTTTCTCATTTTTTCAAATTCAAGACCAGCTTTTCTTATTTCTAAAGCTCCTGAAGGTCTAAATTCTTCAATATCTTCACCCCTTCCAAATCTTTCAGATGCTTGAGCTAATTTTGTTATTGGCCTTGTTTGATTTTTTAAAAAAATCATTGCTATCGCTATCATCAAAACCGCTGGAATAGTAATCCAAAATGCAAAAATTCTTATTGAAGATACTTGAATTCTCTCTTTGGGAAAAAATATTTGTAAAACTCCATCTCTAAATTTGATTCTTAAATCTACAACTTCCTTATAGGAAATAGTGTTAAACCAATGTTGACCGATTTTAGGTTTTAATTCTCTCCTTAAAGTCCTGTCCATCGGACTAAACCATCTCTCAACCTTAATATCTGGTAATTTTTCATTTTCTAAAAATCTTACGGAGAAACTAAAATTTTTGTTGTAAAGATCTGTAACTATTTTTTTATTATACTCACTTTCATTATTATATATATCAATAATAGTAACTATTTCGCTAACTAAAGCTTTTGTTAACCCTTTATTTGTTTTAATCCATAAACTATCAAAAAATACTAATGAAATAGTGATTTGCAAAATTATTATAGGCACTGCAACAATTAGTAGTCCCCTATAAAATAATCTTTTAGGAAGTATATTTTTAATAAATTTACTCAATCCAGAGAACATATCCTTCTCCCCTTATTGTTTGTAAGTATTTTGGACTTTTTGGTGTTTCTTCAATTTTTTTTCTAAGTCTGGTTACTATTACATCAATAGATCTTTCTTTACTTAAATCTATAAAACTTGCAATTTCCTCTCTCTTAAAGATTTTACCAGGTGAATTAATCATTTTTTCTAATATTATTTTTTCAGTATTGTTTATTTTGAGACTTTCACTATTTTTGTAAATTAGTAACTTTTTAAGATCTATTCTTATATTACCAAATTCAATTACTCTTTTAATATCTAATGATTTGGTTTTACTTAAAATATTATTTATTCTTAGAATTAACTCCTTAGGTTCGAAAGGTTTAGTTAAATAATCGTCTGCTCCCACTTCCAGTCCTTCAATTCTTTCAGCAGGCTCACCTTTTGCTGTCAACAACAAAATTGGAGTATTTATTTTTTTTTTATTATCTTGAGTAAATTCTAATCCAGTTTTTCCTGGCATCATTATATCTAGTACTATTAAATCAAATTTAATTACTTTAGTTTTTTCAAATGCATCGTTCGAATCTTTTGCGGTTGAAACAAGATAATTATTCTGGTTCAAGTATTCTTTTACTAGATCTCTAATTCTATCATCGTCATCTACAATCAATATATGGGCTTTAAAATTTTTCATTAATTATTTTTTTAAGCACTTTATCGAAACTTATGACATCGTTAGATTCTGAACTTAAAAATGCATCATAAATTCTTTTCTTTTGTACAGAAAAAATCTCATCAAATATTTTTTTTCCTTGTTCTGTTAAATATACATGCTTTACTCTTGTGTCTATTTCATCTCTTTTGAATTCAATTGCTTTAATTTCTACCAAGTCATTTAGGACTCTATTTAAACTTTGCTTTGTAACTTTTAGTTTTCTTAGTAAACTTGAAATAGTTATACCTTCATATAAAGATATAAGGTGAATTACTTTATTATGAGCAATTCCTAGTGAATGTTTATCTAAAACTTTTTTAGCATCAGCGACAGTTTCTCTATATCCATTGAATATTTTTTCGATATATTCTTTTAATTGATGATCTTTTAGATATAAAAGTTTTTTCATAATGGTAAGTTATATTGACATATTATATATACAAAGATATTTTTTCTAAAAAATAAATCAAATGATACCGTTCGATAAAAGAGAAGGAAAAATCTGGTACAATGGTGATCTTGTTGAATGGCAAGATGCTAAACTTCATGTCATAAGTCACGGTCTACATTATGCTAGCTTAGTTTTTGAGGGGCTAAGAGTTTATGATAGTGAGATTTTTAAGTTAGAAGATCATACAGATAGGCTTTATCACTCAGCTAAAAGAATGGACATTACAATTCCTTACACAAAAAATGAAATTAATAGTGCATGCAATCAAATAATTAAAATACAAAATGTTCAGAATGGTTACGTAAGACCATTTGCTTGGAGAGGAAGTGAAATGATGGGCGTGTCAGCTCAAGAAACAAAAATTAATGTTGCAATCGCTACCTGGGAGTGGGGTGATTATTTCGACCCTAAGTTGAAAACTGAAGGAATTAAATTAAATATTTCTAATTGGCGTAGACCAGCTCCAAATACTATTCCATGGGATAGTAAAGCAGCAGGTTTATATATGATTTGTACACTATCAAAGCACGAAGCAGAGAGACAAGGATTTAGCGAATCCTTAATGTTAGACCATGAGGATAATGTCGCTGAGTCAACAAGTGCAAATAT
Source organism: uncultured Pelagibacteraceae bacterium (assembly GCA_902549785.1). Next base: position 14,297 of record CACCWT010000010.1, on the reverse strand, counting down.
ATTTTTTAAAGATAAAAACGGAGAACTTCATACTCCAATTCCTGATTCTTTTTTAAATGGAATTACAAGACAAACTGTAATTGAATTAGCTAAATCAAAAAATATTAAAGTTCATGAAAGAAAAATAAAACCTGATGAATTAGCAAACTTTGAAGGTTGTTTTTTAACTGGCACAGCTGCCGAAATTACACCAATATCACAAATCGCAGAAAATAATTACAAAGTTTGTGATGTTATTTTAGACTTATTGTCTAGCTACGGAAAACTAGTAAGAAAAAAAAGAGCTGCTTAATTTTTGTTATCTTCAGATATTGCATGGTCAATACCTTTTCTTAAATATTCATAACCAGTATACAATGTAAGAAATGCAGAAAGCCATAATAAAATTATACCAATTGTTTGAGCATTATAATCTTGGAAATTTATAATTTTATTTCCGGTATCTCCTGTAAGCAAAACAGAAATTGAAAACATTTGAAGAAAAGTTTTAACTTTTGCTAAACTTGAGACAGGTAGTTTAACACTTCCTTTTGCCAAAAATTCTCTTAAACCAGAGATTAGTATCTCTCTTGTTAATATAATTATTGCAGCTATGACTTCATAATTTTTAATAGTTCCATCCATAACTAATAATATGAGTGCGGTTGCTACTATAATTTTATCTGCAATTGGATCTAGTAATTCGCCGAGTTTTGATTCTTCTTTAAACATTCTTGCTAAAAGTCCATCCAAGAAATCAGTAAATGATGCGATTACAAATAAAGCAAATGGAATTACATCTCCATAAAATCCTGGCAAATAAAATGTAAAAACAAATATAGGGACAATTATAATTCTACCTATTGTGAGATAATTTGGAATTTTGATTTTCATTCGTGAAAGAAATTATATATCTTTTTAGCAACTTTTTCTTCAACTCCTTCAACTGTTTTAATCTCATCTAGGCTAGCTGATTCAATAGCTCTTGCTGAACCAAAATGGTTTAAAAGAGCTCTTTTTCTTATAGATCCAATCCCATCAATTTGATCAAGTAAAGACTTGCTAATACCTTTTTTTCTTTTTGCTCTATGAGCGCTAATCGCAAATCTATGGGATTCATCTCTTAATCTTTGTAAGAAAAAGAGAGTAGGGTCGTTCTTTTCAAATTTGAATTCTCTACCATTATGAAAAAAAGTTTCATTTCCACTATTTCTGAATTTGCCTTTTGCAATTGCAATCATTGGAATATCATGCAATCCTAATTCATTAAGTGTTTCCCTTGCTACAGAATATTGCCCTTTTCCTCCATCGATTATTACTAAGTCTGGCATGGTCAAATAATTATCCTTCTCTTGAACAGCTCTTTTAAATCTTCTATTTAAAACTTCACGCATCATTCCATAATCATCTTGCTCATTCTTTTTAATCTTAATATTAAATTTCCTATATCTTTTTTTTATAAAACCTTCCTCTCCATATGTAATTAGTGCGCCTACACTATTAGTCCCCTGAATATGACTATTGTCATAAACTTCGATTAAATTAATATTATTTTCTAAATCAAATTTTTTAGATACATTATCAAAAAGCTCTTTATTATTTTGGCTTTCATAAATTTTTCTATTTAAACTATCTTTTGCATTTTTGAGTGCTTGATTTACAACTTTAAGTTTAGATCCTTTTTTCGCTACTGAAATATTTATTTCTTTATTCTCTTTTTGTGAGAGTGTTTTCTCAATTAAAACTTTTTCTTTAATATCTTCACTTAAAATTATTGAGCTCGGTACACTTTTGTTTTCGTAGAATTGAGAAACAAAGGAGTTAAGAATTTCTTTAATATTATCATCTGGATCATGTTTAGGAAAAAAAGCTTGATTGCCCCAGTTTTGTTTTGACCTGTAAAAAAAAACCTGAATACACGCTTTTCCAGATTCTTTGTAGCCAGCTATAACATCAGCCTCTACTAAATTTGCTTCATTGATTCTTTGAGATGACTGAATAATATTTAAAGATTTTATTCTATCTCTTAATATTGCAGCTTTTTCAAAATCTAAATCTTCACTAGCCTTTTCCATTTGGTTTGATAAATTTTTTTGAATTTTTCTTGATTTGCCTGAAACGAATTCAATAGCGTTTTCTACAGATAGATTATATTCGTCTTTTTCTATATATCCTACACATGGTCCAGAACATCTCTTTATTTGATAAAGGATACATGGTCTTTCTCTCTTTTTAAAAATTGTATCATCACAAACTCTAAGCTGAAAAATTTTTTGAATCATTTTTATAGTCCAGTTTGCAGATCCTGCTGAAGCAAATGGTCCAAAATAAAAACCTTTTTTAGTTTTTTTTCCTCTATGTCTTTTAATTTGTGGCCATTTATCTTGATTACCAATATAAATAAATGGAAATGATTTGTCGTCTCTAAGTAGAATATTAAATCTTGGTTTATACTTTTTAATTAAGTTAGCTTCTAAAAGTAGTGCCTCACTTTCATTTGAAGTGCTAGTAATCTCAATTTTAGTTGTTTGAGATAACATTCTTTCAGTTCTGATAATATGATTTTTTTCTGATACATAACTCTTTAATCTATTTGGTAAATTTTTTGCCTTACCAACGTAAAGTATTTCGTTTTTAGAATTTAACATCCTGTAAACCCCAGGAAGTTTGGGAATTAGCGGTAACTCCTTTTTTATTGCTTCTTTACCGATATCAGAGCTTATCATGGCTTCTTTTTTTTGAAATTTGAATACCAACGGATGAACAATCTTTCATGATTTCTAATTTCTCAATTTGAAGACTTATTTTATCAATTCTTTTATCTTTGAATAATTCGTCGAATACATCTTCCGCTAATGTTTCAAGAAAATTATAGTGTTTATTATTTACAAGTTTTTTTATCAATCTTACAATTTTGGCATAATTTACGATTGATTTAATATCTTTGTCGTTAGAGGGTTTTTTGTCTTCATAATTTACCTCTAAATTAAATTTTACTTTCTGGGTAGCTTTTTTTTCAAAGTCAAAATATCCAAGTTTTAAGTCAAGAATGAGCTCTTTAATAAGTACCTTTTTTTCATAATTAAATAGAGTTTTATTTTTGTCAATTTTAACAATTTTTAGATTATTTTTTTTCATTCTTTTCCACCCATTATGTCTGGTGTTTGCCAGTTTAAGTTTTGACCACTATCAATAGCCAATACTTGTCCAGTAATAGATATATTTTTTATAAAAAAGTCAACAGCATTACATATCTGTTCAACATCTACCTGTCTTTTTAATGGAGTTGCCATGTATTGTTTTTTGAAATGTTTCTCACTTTGCCTCTTGTTTTTGATTGTGGGGCCTGGTGCAATACCATTTACTCTTATTTTTGGAGCTAGGCTCATTGCACTAGTTTTGGTTAAAGTATAAAGACCAGTTTTACTGATAGTATAAGAAAAAAAGTATGGTGTTAGTTTAAATACTCTTTGATCAATTATATTTATAATATTATTATTATTATTTGCTCTTATATTTTTAGCAAATTCTTTTGATAAAAGAGCAGGTGTTCTTAAATTAGTTCTTAAGTGATGCCCCCAACTATCAGTGGTAAAATTTTCTAATTTGTCATTTTCAAAAAGTGATGCATTATTTATAAGACAGTTAAAATATTTAAGTTTACTTTTTGCGAACTTAACAATTTTATTTACATCTTTTTCTACACTTAAATCTCCTTTTACTAAATAAACCTTTGTACCGTTTTGTGATAATTCTTTTTTAAGGATTTCTGCTTTTGTTTTTGATTTATTGAAATGAATAACTATTTCAACCCCTTTGCCAGATAGCTTTTTAGCAATAGCAGCACCAATTCTAGTGGCTCCACCTGTAATAATTATTTTATTTGCTTCCATTTCTTTTTACCTTTTTGAGCTCTAGTACCCGGCATACCCATTGTAGATCTTCCTTTAGGGTATATTTTATTCTTTAAGTTATATTGTTTCACTTTGGGATTAAGTGTAACTTCTAATTCAGTGCTTTCAAGTTTTCTAATTTCATCTCTTATTTTAGCAGCTTCTTCAAATTCTAGGTTTGTGGCAGACTCTTTCATCTTCTTATTAAGCGCCTTGATATGTTTCTTTAAATTACCACCAACGTTTGCTCCTGTACCAATTGTAACATAATCTTTTTCATAGACACTCTCTAGTACATCGCTAATCTCTTTTTTAACAGTAGAGGCACTAATTTTATTTTTTTTATTGTATTCAAGTTGAATATTTCTTCTTCTTTCGGTTTCTTTTATTGCTTTTTTAATGCTTTTAGTTTCTTTATCGGCATACAAGATTACCTTTCCATCTAAATTTCTTGCTGCTCTACCAATAGTTTGAATTAGGGATGTTTCAGACCGCAAAAATCCTTCTTTGTCAGCATCTAATATTCCAACTAACGCACATTCAGGAATATCAAGTCCTTCCCTTAACAGGTTTATGCCAACTAAAACATCAAACACTCCTAGTCTTAAGTCTCTCATAATTTCTATTCTCTCAAGGGTATCTATGTCTGAGTGCAAATATCTTACTTTGATACCATTTTCATGGAGGTATTCTGTCAGATCTTCAGCCATTTTTTTAGTTAATGTCGTAACTAATACTCTATAATTTTTATCGATAGTCTTTTTACATTCATGCATTAAATCATCTACTTGATTTTTAGCAGGTTTGATTTCAACCGGTGGGTCTATTAGTCCAGTAGGTCTTATAACTTGATCTATAAATTTTCCTTTTGTTTGTTCTAACTCCCATGGACCAGGTGTTGCAGAAACAAAGACTGTTTGAGTTCTCATCATATCCCATTCCTCAAATTTTAAAGGTCTATTATCCATACAAGATGGAAGTCTAAATCCATATTCCGCCAAAGTACTTTTTCTTGATCTGTCTCCTTTAAACATCCCATTTAATTGAGGTACCGTGACGTGACATTCATCAACAAATATCAATGTATTGTCAGGAAAATATTCAAATAATGTAGGAGGGGGTTCTCCGGGTTTCCTACCTGATAAAAATCTTGAATAATTTTCAATACCAGCGCACGAACCAGTTGCTTCTATCATTTCAAGATCAAATTTTGTTCTCTCTTCTAACCTTTGTGCCTCAAGCAATTTATTTTGCTCTTTATGTTTTTTAAGAGTTATCTCCAACTCTTTTCTAATATTAATTACTGCTTGTTCGATCGTTGGCTTGGGAGTTATATAGTGACTGTTTGCATAAACCTTAACTAAATTCAATTCTCTCACAAGATCACCTGTTAAGGGATCAAATTCTTCAATTTTTTCCAACTTATCTCCAAATAAGCTAAGTCTCCAAGCCCTGTCCTCCAAGTGAGATGGAAAAATTTCTAAATATTCACCTCTAGCCCGAAATGTACCTCTATAGAAATTTTGGTCATTTCTTTTATATTGAAGAGCAATTAAAGATTTGATTATTTGTTCTCTATTATAATCATAATTTTTTTGAAGAGTTAAAGTCATTTTACTGTAAGCCTCAACTGATCCTAGTCCATAAATACAAGATACACTTGCAACAATTAAGACATCATCTCTTTCTAAGAGTGATCTAGTAGCAGAGTGTCTCATCCTATCTATTTGTTCATTTATAGATGCTTCCTTTTCTATGTATGTGTCTGATCTAGGTACATAAGCTTCTGGGGTATAATAATCATAATAGGACACAAAATATTCAACAGCATTATCTGGGAAAAACCCTTTCATCTCACCGTATAGTTGGGCAGCAAGGGTTTTATTTGGAGCAAGTATTAGGGCAGGCCTATTTGTCTCTTCTATTACTTTAGCCATAGTGAAGGTTTTACCTGATCCCGTAACACCTAATAAAACCTGATTAAACTCATTCTTCTTAGCACCATTTACTAAATTTTTAATAGCTTCTGGTTGGTCACCAGCTGGTTTAAAATCAGATTTAATTTTAAATTTCTTTCCACCTTCAAGTTTTCCACCAATTTTTGGATTTTTACTTTGAATATCTGTAATTAAATCTTGATAAGTATTTTCCATATATTAAATAAAGTAATAGAATATAAACAATTTTCAATGAGCATAATATCTTACAGTCTTAAAAGAATTAAACCATCTCCTACCATTGCAGTTACTCAGAAAGCAAGAGAATTGAAAGCTGCTGGCAAAGATGTAATTGCTCTAGGTGCAGGCGAACCTGATTTTGACACACCCAATAATATTAAAAAGGCAGCAGTTAAAGCTATTAGAATAGGGGATACTAAATATACACCAGTTGATGGAACACCCGCAATTAAAAATGCAGTAATTAAAAAGTTTAAAAGGGAAAATAACTTAACTTATAACTCAGACCAGATAACAGTAGGTACTGGCGGAAAACAAGTTTTGTATAATGCTTTTGTAGCAACATTAAATAAAGGTGATGAAGTTATTATTCCAGCTCCGTTTTGGGTATCGTATCCAGATATGGTTTTACTTGCTGGTGGTAAACCAAAATTTATTAAATGTGGTGAAGAAGATGGTTTTAAATTAACTCCGTCTAAACTTAAAAAAGCAATTACTAAAAAAACAAAATGGATAATTTTAAATTCTCCTTCAAATCCAACTGGCGCAGCTTACACAAAAAAAGAAATTATTAATTTAGGAAAGGTATTATCAAAAAATAAGAATATTCTAATTTTGAGTGATGATATTTATGAGCATGTAAAATTTGATAATTTTAAATTTTTTACAATAGCACAGATAAAAAAACTTAAAGATAGAACACTTACAATGAATGGAGTAAGTAAAGCATATGCCATGACTGGTTGGAGAATTGGTTATGCAGCTGGCCCCAAAAATATTATAGCTGCTATAAGAAAAATCCAGTCACAATCGACTTCTAATCCATCATCTATAAGTCAGGCAGCTGCTGTTGAGGCTTTAAATGGAACTCAGAGTTTTATTAAAAAAAGAGCTAAATCTTTTAGTGACAGAAGAAATTTTGTTGTGAACTATTTAAATAGTATTCCAGGGATCACTTGCCTAATGCCAAAAGGTGCGTTTTATGTTTTTCCAAGTTGTAAAGGCTTAATTGGAAAAAAAACAAAAATAAAAAATGACACAGATTTTGTGAAAAAACTTCTTGAAAAACAGAATGTAGCTGTAGTCCAAGGTTCTGCATTTGGTCTTGATGGTTATTTTAGAATTTCATACGCAACTTCAATGAAAAAATTAAAAATTGCGATGAAAAGGATTAAGATTTTTTGTGAAAGTTTAGGCTAAATTTAGCCTAATTACTGATTTTGCTGCATCAATTACTGAAACTTCTGGTTCTATAAATTTCATTTGTAGAATCTCTTCAGCATATTTTGTATCTGTCTGCATTTTAAAACCTAAATCAGGAACTAAATTTTTTGCACTTGAATCTAAATAGCTAATAAGCTTTACCATAAAATTAGGTAATTCTTTCTTGGGAAGTTTCTTGGAATGACTTGGAATGTTTTCAATCATTATTTTTGACAATTCAAGAATTGATCTAGTTCCAGATCCAACAATTAATCTTCTACCTTCAGCCTTTTTATTATTTAATGATAAAACATGTGCTTTGGCTATATCTTTAACATGGGATATCATAACGGAAAATTTTGGAGCAGCTGGATACTTACCTTGCAGTAATTGTTTAATATATTCCATTGATGTGCAACTTTTTTCATTCAAAAAGTCTCCTAAAACAAAACCAGGATTGATACAAGTAAGCTTATTTTTAATACCTTTACTTTCCATAAGTTCCCAAGCAGCTCTTTCAGCTCTAGTTTTAGATACAAAATAATCTGTAGTTTTGTCCCACTCTAAGTCAGTCCAATCATTTTCACCAAATGTATAAGGGTTTGTTCGGTTTGGTTTTCTATACATACAAACAATAGACGATGTTTTTACAATATGCTCCACATTTGCATTTATTCCTGCATTTAAAACTCTCAAAGTTCCATCTTTTGCAGCTGGAGTAAGCGACTCTCTATCATTTGAAACTTTTAATGGAAAAGGAGAGGCTACATGAATAATATATTTACAACCTTTAGCGGCTTTATCCCACCCATCATCTTTTAATAAATCTAATTCTACAAATGATAGTTTTTCTGTTGAAGCATTATTTTCCTCAAGTGTTTTTTTTGTTATTTCAATTGAATTAATATCCCTAACTGTACCTAATACCTCATAACCAGAATTTAATAATTCTATAGCGACATGTTTTGCAATAAATCCACTGATACCAGTCAATAAAACTTTTTCATTCATGTAATTGTAAAATTATTTTGATTTTCTTTTTTTTTCTAAGCCAAAAACAGGAGAATTCCTGAATCTCAGAACTAGTATAGCTATTGCAATTAGCACAATTGCTCCAGCTTCATACAGCAATACTTCTGGATTTATTGATTTTCCCTGCAATATTATAAATCTAGCAAGTGCTGTTATAGCAATAAACAATGGTAGTGTTATTTGAATGGATTGACTTTCCCAAAATACTCTAACCATTGCTAAAACTTCTAAGTATAGAAAGAGTAACAGCAAATCAGCTAAAGTGACTTTTTGAACTTCAATCATTTGATATATTTCTATACCGAATGCAATGACAGTAGCCCCAAGTATTATTACTAAAGCCAATAATTGAATTTGTTTTACAATATTCTCCATAAAATTATTTTATAAATGATATTCAATTAATTTGCAGCTAAATATTTTTCTGCCTCTAATGCTGCCATACAGCCCATTCCAGCTGCAGTTACTGCCTGCCTATAAATTTTATCTTTCACGTCTCCAGCTGCGTAAACTCCTGGAATGTTAGTCTCGGTAGAATCGTTTTTAGTAATTAAATAGCCTGTGCTGTCCATTTCTAGCTGATCTTTAAATAAAGATGTAGCAGGATCATGTCCAATAGCAATAAATAATGCATCTATTTTTAATTCTGATATTTGATTAGTTTTAACATTTTTAATTTTTAATCCTTTTACATTTTTCGGCTCTTCATCACCTATTACTTCTTCAACAACAGAGTCCCAAATAATCTCAATTTTTTTATTCTCCATTAATTTTTTTTGTAAAAGTTTTTCAGCTCTAAGTTCATCTCGTCTATGAATTAATTGTACCTTTGATGCAAATTTTGTAAGAAACATAGCTTCTTCTACTGCAGCATTTCCCCCACCAACAACTGCAACTGTTTTATCTTTAAAAAAAAAACCATCACATGTTGCACAAGCTGATACTCCAAATCCCTTAAATTTTTGTTCAGATTCAATGTTTAACCATCTTGCTTGTGCTCCAGTCGAAATTATAATCGAGTCTGCGGTATATTTTTGTCCTCCATCACCAATCGCCTCAAACGGTTTAGATTTTAAATTTACTGATTGGATATGATCTTCAACTAAATCGGTTCCGACTGCTTTTGCCTGCTCTCTCATTTGTTCCATTAGCCATGGCCCTTGAATAACATCCGCAAATCCAGGGTAGTTCTCAACATCAGTTGTTATAGTTAATTGACCACCCGGTTGCATACCCGCAACCAACATTGGTTTAAGCATAGCTCTCGCAGCATAAACTGCAGCAGTATAACCAGCTGGTCCTGATCCAATTATTAACACTTTTGTATGTTTAGTTGGTTTTTTATTCATACAGGTCTATATAGTAAATAATGAGCAAATTAAAAGGTATATTATTGACTGAAGGCATGCACGGCATGCTTAGTCAGGTAGAAGGTTTAGCTAAAGCTCTCGATCTTGATTTTACTCACCATAAGGTTGAACTTAAAAGTTTATGGAGATTAATTCCACCAAAATTTACGCCAATTTCGCAAAATGTTTACAAAAAAATAAACTCTTCAGATTTTGATATAATAATTTCTTGTGGAAGAAAAAGTATAATTCCATCAATCCATTTAAAAAGTATCTCAAACAAAAAAGTTTTTAATATTCATATACAAGATCCAAAAATAAACTTTAATTATTTTGATTTTATTGTAGCACCCGAACATGACGGAATTAGTGGTTCAAATATAATTAATACAAAAGGTGCAATTCACTATCTTACAAAAGACGAAATAGAGGAAAATAAGGATTACTTAAACTCATTTATAAGAAAAGATAACAGAAAAATTTGGTGCTTAATTATGGGCGGACCCACAAAATACTATGATTATTCAACAAAAAATATGAAACATATTTTTTCAATTTTCTATAAGCTTTTAAAGAAAAATGACTTTCAGCTTGTCGTAATTCCATCAATGAGGACCCCTTTGAATACTATCCATTATGCAAAAGAATTTTTTGGAGAAAATCATACAGTTATAATGAATGTTGATAAAAATGCTTATTTATCTGCTTTAGCAATTTCAGAAAATATTATAGTTACTTGTGATTCAAGCTCAATGATTTCTGAAGCCGCTTTAACAGGAAAACCCATTTACATTGCAAATATTTTACCTAAAAAAAATGATATTCGGTTCCAAAGATTTCGAAATCTGTTTAGAGATTTAAATATCACTAGAAATCTTGGAGAAGATATCAAAAATTGGACCTATCAAAGTCTTGATGAAACTAATAGGGTAGCAAAAATTATAAAAGAAAAAATTAATTATTAATGTCATTTTTAAACTCAATACTAAACAACTCAAAAAAATTTGTTAATCCATTTGAGCATTGGGAATTAAATAAACCTTTAACAGACGATCAAATAAACGAGATAATAAAAGCAGATATATCTGACCCAGCAAAACACAACCTTAATTATGATGGAACCAGAGCTATTGATGGAGGTGAGGGAAAATTTAGAGAGGGAATTTCAGATGGTGGAAAAGCTTTAAAATTTCGATGTTTTGTAACTCATGAAAATACCAGAGAATTTCCAGGACTAACAAATTTAATTAAAGAACTTCAAAGTAAAGAAACTCATCTAAAAATTTCTGAATTAATCAATAAAGATTTGTCTAATTCTTATGTACGAGTTGAGGTTATATGTGATCGAGAAGGTTTTTGGCTGAAACCACACTGTGATATTAAGGAAAAACTTATGTCATGTTTATTATTCATTAACAAACATAATGAAAGTGAAGAACTTGGTACAGATTTTTATAATAGTGATTTAAAACTAATTAAAACATTACCTTATAAAGATAATTATGGATATTTTTTTTCAAGCGGACCCAATACTTGGCATGGAATGGAAAAGAAAGAAATAATAAAAGAAAGAAGGTGTTTACAAGTAAATTATGTTACTTTTAAAACTGATTGGAAAGTTGATAATTAATTTTCCCAATCAAATCTAGGAAATGTATCAAATACTTTAAAAATTCCTTCAGACCAGGTGTTACAGACTTTAGAATAATCTTCATCATCTAAACTTAAACATTTTAATGATGCTAATTTATTTTCATCTTTTTTATAAATTGCAAAATCAATGGGTGGACCTACGGTTAAGTCACTTTTTAAAGTAGAGTCCATAGAAATTAGTGCACACCTTGATGCATCACCAATTGATACATCTGGTTTAATAACTCTATCAAGTATTGGTTTGCCATACTTAACTTCACCAATTACAAGATAAGGTTTACTATCTGCTGGTCTTATATAGTTTCCCTGAGGATATATAAGATAAAGCTCTGGCTTTTGTCCTTTTATTTGACCACCTATTATAAAAGTTGAACCTAAAAGCACATCATCAGTATTTATCCCTTGAGGAGATGAATGTTTTATATTTAGACTTCCTACATAAGATGCAATTTGTTCAAAGTCTTTACACGTATTCAAATTAAGTATGCCCGTTGAGCTTTTTAAATCCTTCTCTACAGATTTGTAAACAGCTTGCGATGTTCCTAAATTACCAGATGTTACTATTACTATTGTTCTATCACCAACATCATGAGTAAACATTTTTGAATAAATATTTACATTATCTAAACCTGCATTGGTTCTCGAGTCTGATGCGAAGACCAATCCTTCATTTGTTTTTATTCCAATACAGTATGTCATGAGCGATTTTTATTTAAAAATGACGTAATTATCAAATATTTTATGTCATAGCAGCTATTTGTATTTAGCAATTGTTTTACAATTCATTTTATAAAAAAATTGTTTAATGTCTGTTTCTCTATGGAAAAGTTATGACTCAAAATCCGCATATGACGGATATTTGACAGAAGAAAATAAGATTAGAAAACATGCTAGAATAATGACTGGCATCTTAGAAAGACATGGAACAAAAAAACTTCAGGAAATTGAAAAAAATTGTCAAAGCACCATAAGTGCTAGAGGTATTAATTTTAGAGTTTATGCTGCAAACAATAGAGCAGAGGAAAAAAAATGGCCGTTAGATATCATACCAAGAATTATTCCAAAATCTCAATGGAATAAAATATCTAGAGGTTTAATTCAAAGAGTAAAAGCATTAAATTTATTTATAGATGATGTTTATAATAAAAAAAAAATTTTTAAGGATAAGGTTGTTCCAAAAGAATTAATATTTAACTCACCTTATTATTTAAAAGAATGTGAAGGTTTTTCACCAAAATATAAAGCTTGGGCAAATATATCTGGAATTGATTTAATAAGAAATATTAATGGAGAATACTTAGTTCTTGAAGATAATTTACGTGTCCCATCTGGAGTGTCTTATATGTTGGAAAATAGAATGGTAATGAGGGACGTATTTCCAGAATTATTTACTCGATATAAAGTTTCCTCTATCCACCAGTATTCTAATAAACTATATCAAAGTATGGTTGAATGCATACCAAAAAAAACTGACAATCCTCATATGGTTGTTTTGACACCAGGTATTTACAATTCTGCTTACTTTGAACATTCATTTTTAGCTCAACAAATGGGAATAGCCTTAGTTGAAGGTAAAGATTTATTTGTCGAAAATGATTTTGTTTATATGAAAACAGTTAAAGGAAAATTAAAAGTTGATTGTATATACAGAAGATTAGATGATACTTTCCTTGATCCAAAAGTCTTTAATAAAGAGTCACTAATTGGAGTCCCGGGTTTATTTAAATGTTGGAAAAAGGGAAATGTTGGTATTATTAATGCCCTTGGAACTGGAGTTGCAGATGATAAGGCTGTTTATTCTTATGTTAATAAAATGATTGTCTATTATTTAGGTGAGCAACCAAAACTTAACCAAGTAGAAACATTTTTGTGTGAAAACAAAGTTCACAGACAACATGTAATTGAAAACATAGCTAAGCTTGTTGTTAAACCAGCAAATGCTTCAGGTGGATATGGAATAATGATTGGTCCTAAGGCACCAAAAAAAGAGCGAGATGAGATGGTAAAAAAGATTAAAAAAAATCCTCGAGATTTTGTTGCTCAACCTTTAGAAATATTATCAACAATACCAACTATTTGTGAAAATGGTATTGAGCCAAGACATTTAGATTTAAGGCCTTTTATATTAACTGGTAAAACTTCTTATGTTACGACTGGAGGTCTTACAAGAGTTGCTTTGAGAAAAGGAAGTACCATAGTAAATAGTTCTCAAGGAGGTGGGTCTAAAGATACAATGGTTGTGGATGCTTAGTTTTCTTGAAGAGCTTTAACTTTAAGTTTTTTCGTCTTCAGAGCATTGATTGCTTCTAAAAATGAATATGCAGTAGACATATTCGTGCAATAAGGAATTTTATTAGCTAAAGTTCCCCTTCTTAGTGCTCTTGCATCACTAATTCTATTTTCACTATTTCCGCCACCAGTATTAATTACCAATGAGATTTTTTTTGAATTAAGTACATCTACTATATGAGGTTTACCACTACTCACTTTATTAATTTTTCTGCATTTCATACCTTTCTTAATTAAAATATCTGCAGTTCCTTTAGTTGCCGATAGAGTAAATCCAAGTTTTAATAATCTCTGTGCAACGCCAACAATTTCTTGTTTATGAGAATCTTTAACTGATAAAAATGCTAAACCTTTTGTAGGTAATGAATTTGCTGCAGCTATTTGACTTTTGGCTATTGCCATACCAAAGTCATCATCAAACCCCATCACTTCTCCAGTAGATTTCATTTCTGGTCCAAGCAATAGATCGCTATCAGGAAATTTATTAAATGGAAATACTGCTTCTTTGACTGCAAATTTTTTATTGGTTTTATATTTTAATTTGTACTTTGAAAGTTTTTCTCCAGCCATTATTCTAGATGCAATTTTAGCTAGCGGAACACCATTAGCTTTTGAAACGAATGGAACTGTTCTGCTTGCTCTTGGGTTTACTTCTATTACAAATATTTCATCCTTTTTTATTGCAAATTGAATATTTAAAAGCCCTTTAACTTTTAGTGCTA
>CACCWT010000009.1 GCA_902549785.1 uncultured Pelagibacteraceae bacterium | reverse complement strand
CTTAAAGGCATATCAACTGTTGTAATAAATAATAATTAGTAAATAATAAAGTAATGAAACCATTTACTGGATATCTAATATTAGCTTTAGGAATAACCACAGGAATAGCAGCAAATAGTTTTGCAAAAATTTCTGAAGGATTTACAAAACTAACCCCTACAATTGCTTGCTTACTGTTAATGACTGTAACGATGTTTTCTTTAGCAAAAGCAATGTCTGTAATACCTGTTGCTTTTAGTTACTCTACTTATAGTGGTTTAACAGTAGCAGGAGTAGTAATCTTTGGCATGTTAAAATACAATCAAGTTCCTAATATTTATGGTTTTATTGGAATTTGTCTGATCGTGACAGGAGTTATAATGGTAAATTATTTAGGGCGAGCTGGCTAAAAATTTTTACTATTTTAAAAGAGTTCGAATATCTTCTTTTATATTTGCTGGAATTTGAATTTCAGATTTAAAATTTTTTTTAAATCTTCTTAATTTATTTTCTCCAGGGTATAATATTTCTTTTAGTCCTTTTAGTTTAGGAAGCTTCTTTATTCTTTTAATATTTTCTTTAATTCTTTTTTTAAAATTTGATTGAAATAAATTTGCTTTCATTACTATAAATAAATGACCAATATTTTGTGGCCCAGAAAAATCATCGAATGGATCTTTTACTTTTCCACCGTGATTACCCCCAGTATAAACTCCACTTAAAATATCAACCATCCATGCAAGGCCAGAACCTCTAAATCCTGCAATAGGAAGTTGAACGCCCTCAAGAGCTTTCATGGCATTAGTGGTAGGGTTACCAAATCTATCTAAAGCAACACCTTCAGGTATTTTTGAATTTGTTCTTGATGCAACTCTTATTTTTCCTCTATTGATCATTGAAACAGATGTATCTAATATGAATGGTGCTTTTGATCCTGTTGGCGATCCAAAGCAAATAGGATTTGTACCAAATAAAGATTTGATAGCTCCATGCGGAGCTATTGCAGGCGGTGCATTAGTAAAAACTAAAGCTATCATATTTTTCTTTACTGCTTGTTCTGCGTAATATCCGGACATTCCATAATGACCACTATTTTTAACAGCAACTAATCCTATTCCTGTTTTCTTGGCATTTTTTATGGCTTTTTTTATTGCTATGTCAGCTACAACAAAACCAATGCTATCATCACCGTTTATGTGAGCCACAGATTGAGAAATATTTTTAATTTTTATTTTAGGTTTAGGGTTAATTAAATTATGATTTATACGGTCACAGTACATTTTTAGTCTTGATAACCCATGTGTAGGAGCCCCAACTAATTCAGCATTAATTATTGCATCTGCACATATTTTTGAATGATTTTTTGAAAGTTTATATTTTCTAAATATTTCAATTATAATTTTTTTTAGTTTATTTTTATTCATTTAGAGTTTTTTTAAATCTTTATTAAAAAACGAACATATATCATTAACCAACATATCTGGCTCCTCTAAAGCTGCAAAATGACCACCTTTTTTCATTTTAGTCCATCTTTTTACATTGAATATTCTGTTTACGTATGACTTTGGTGGCCAACTCAACATTTCTTTTGGAAATTCTGCGATTGCTGTTGGGACTTTTATTTTTTTAAAATTTTTGGGAAAGGGTCTGCCTCCTTCTTCTCTTCTACCAAAATAAATCCAAGCGGCAGAGTTAAAAGTATTTGTTATTATATAAATCATAATATTAGTTAGCAAAAAATCTTTTGTGTATATTTTTTCAATATTTCCATTTTTTAAATCTGACCAAGAATAAAATTTTTCTAATATCCACGCAGCAGTTCCTACAGGACTATCTATCATTGCATAACTTAATGATTGAGGTTTGGTAGCTTGTTGAGTTCTATAACCTTCTTGCATAATTTGTTCGTTAAAAAATCTTTTTTCCCATTTTTTTTCTTCATTTGTTAGAGCACCTTTTGGATGTCTCATATTTAAACAATTAATATGAATTGCCTTACAATATTTATGATGATCATGCCCTAACCAATTACATACTGCTGAACCCCAGTCACCCCCTTGTGCAAAATATTTTTTGTATCCAAGATTTTTTGTCATGAATTCATTCATGATTTTTGCAATTTTTTTTGGACCAATTGGTTTTTTTGGTATACCTGAAAAACCAAAACCAGGAAGTGAAGGAACAATTACATCAAAACCATCTTCTTTATTTCCTCCGAATCTTTCAGGATGGGCTAGTTTCTCAATTATACTTAAGAATTCAATAAAACTTCCCGGCCAACCGTGTAAAATTAACAGTGGTTTGGGATTTTTCCCACTACCTTTTTCTTTTATAAAATGAATTTTATTTCCATTAACATTTGCAATAAAATTATTAAATTTATTAATTTTTCTCTCTTGTAATTTCCAATTAAATTTTGAAATCCAGTACTTTGATATATTTTTTAAATAATCATGATTTGTGCCATGAAGCCATCCATCCATATTTTGAATATTGTTAAAAGGAAATTTTCTTATTTTTTTATAAATGTTTTTTAAGGTTTTTTTAGATATATTTACCTTAAATTTTTTTATCATTATCTCTGTTATTAACCTTTACCTCGCCAAGGTATAGTTTTATCAATTATTTTTCTTAATGTGATATCAAACAACAATCCTAACATCCCCATAATGAATATTGTTATCCAGATTACTTCATATTGAAAATACTTTTTCGCAACATTTTCAACAAAACCAATACCTGTTGTTCCAGCTAAAAATTCAGCCGCAACCAAAGTTCCCCAGCACATACCTACAGCAACTCTTATTCCAGTAAGAATTTCAGGTAAGGAATTTGGAAATATAACATGTCTTAGTATTTGTCTTTTTGATGCCCCTAGTGAATGTGCGGCGTGAATTTTAGATAATTGCGTTCCTGATGCACCAGCTCTTGCAGAAATAATCATAATAGAGAGTGAAACCATGAATAATAAAAATACTTTACCTGTATTATCAATTCCAAGAACAGAAATGATTAAAGGTGCCCATGCTAATGGTGGTACGGGTCTATATAGTTCAATTAGAGGATCAAAGAAACCTTTGGCAAATCTATTTAGCCCCATGAATAAACCCAATGGTACTCCAATAATTATTCCAAACACTAATCCTAAAAATACTCTTAAGAAAGAGTCCCAGATATGACCATAAGGAACAGGTATTTTAAATAATTTAAAATCACCTGTTACAATTTTTAATACTTTTCCTTTAAAGTTTTCTTTAACAATACCTTCACTTGTGTGAACAGGATATTCACCTGGTAAAATATCAGCAATCCAATCTGGCAAAATAAATCCAATAATTGAGCTTACATCTATCATTTCTATCCAAAGAAGAGGGATATTTTTATAACCTACGCTTGGTTTAGACATTAATATAAATTTATTAAAAGTATCTGAGGGTTTAGGTAACCATCTTCCTGATCCTTGTTCAGAACAACTTGGTCCACTAGCAACAATTGTTCCAGCTGGAAATAAAAGAATATCAATTAATCTTAGACCAGCTTGCTCACTTTCTTGAAGGTTATCAAATTCAATAATTGCATTTTGCATTTCATTTAGAGCATTCGGCGGATAAATACTTGCAAACTCTATTCTTCTTGCAATTTTGACAATATTTTTTGCATAATCGGATGAAATTTCCTCAGAGTCATTTAGATTTTTTCTATATGCTTTGACCTCATCTTTTAATTGTTTTATTGAATTTTTGAATTGTGGATTGTGATTTCTTAATTTGAAAAATTTATCATTTATGATTTTAAGTTCTTCAGCTGCTGCTTGGAATTTTAATCCTTTTGCTGTTTCAGCAACAAATGGGACTTCTATAGTATTTTCTATTGATCCTGTTCCAGATCTTACCGTAATTATACCCCATTCTCCTTGTTCCGAAATTGCTTTAAGTCTGTCATTTTTTTGATCATTAGTTTCAAATGGATAATCTTGCTTTTTAAAATTAGAACTTAAAAGTCTTATTTCTTTAGTCATCTCATCAATTTTTATTTTTGTATCTATTTCAATTAAATCTTCATTTGTTAAAAGAGGAATTAATTGTTTAGTCTTGTTTATAAATCCAACTAAAATTGTTTTCTGCTGACTATTTAAATCTTTAGAATTCTCTATTTCAGATGTAATTTTTTTTAAATTTTTATTCTCGATTTTAATAATCGAGGTACTTTTAAATTCTCTTTCTTCGATCGGAAATTGATATTTTAATCCTAGTAACGATTCATTAATTTTTGCAACTTGACATAATTCATTTGCAGATTTTGGATAAAAACCTTTTGCAATATCCCATGAATAATAAAGCCATACTAATAATATTGCAGCACTACCAACAATAACCCAGTGTGTTCCTCCTTTAGCTCTTTCTGGATTTCCAAATACTGCATCAACTTTTTCAGTTTGAATAAGTCTTCTCCCATAAAGTATACATCCAATAATAGATACAAAAATTAGTATTGTTACTATTTGGGTTAACATTTAATTTTCTTTCCCCATTATTTCTTCTTCCATGTTCCAAATCATGGATAATATTTCTTCACGCTTAGATGAAAATTCTTTATTCTTCTTAATTTCTCTTAAATCCTCCTTTAAACCCATTTCTGCAAAAGGAAGATTGTACTCTTTATGTATCCTGCCTGGTCTTGGCGCCATTACATATAATCTTTCACCAAGCAGTAAGGCTTCCTCTACTGAGTGAGTAATTAAAATAATTGTTTTTCCTGTTTCTTTCCAAATCTTAAGAACTAAAGATTGCATTTTTTCTCTTGTTAGAGCATCAAGAGCACCCAATGGCTCGTCCATTAATATTAAATCTGGATCATTTATTAGACATCTTGCAAGTGCAACTCTCTGCTGCATTCCTCCTGATAATTGATATGTAGGAGTATTACCAAAACCTTTTAATCCAACTATTTCTAGCCATTCATCAACTTTTTTAGCTGTATTAATTGGATCTTCTTTTTTCATTCTAAGTCCGAAATCAACATTTTCAGCAACCGTTAACCATTCAAATAAAGCTCCTTGTTGAAATACCATTCCTCTTTCTACACCAGGACCATTAATTTCATTTCCACCAAGAACAATAGAGCCAGATGTTGGTCTTAAAAATCCTGCTGCTATATTTAAAAGTGTAGTTTTCCCACAACCTGAAGGTCCTAGGACTGTAAGTAGTTCACCTTTTTTAAGAGTGAAACTTACATCTTTTAATGCATGAACAGTTTCTCCCTTAGGTGTTTTAAAGATCATATTTAGATCTTGAGAAACTAAATCACTCATAAGATAACTTTATATAAAAATTTTATTAAAAAAAATAGGCGCTAATTTTGGTTAGCGCCTATTAAATATTTTTACTCTTTAAATTATAAAGGTAAAAAACTTGTATCTACATTTCCACCTGGAGTTCCCATTCCTTTTAAGAATGCATCAAGGTTTCCACTTTCCATAGATTGTTTAGTTTCTTCTGGAGTTAAGAATTTAAATCCACTTAAAGTTTCTTTCATATCTGCAACTTTCATTTCAGAAGCTTTAGACATAGCATTCATATCACTCTTACCTGCTCTGTATCTGTCATTTGCTTCATGAGTTACTTCTATAAAAGTTCTTAACATTCCAGGATTTTCCTTCATAAATTTATCAGTTACTGAAGTAATATCTATTCCTAGAATTCCAGCTGCTCTTGCTTCATCTACTGTTAATAATCTTGAACCAACAGCTACTGCTGCTTTAATAGAGTTACCACCAAATAAACATGCCATTACAACATCACCACTCACTAATGCAGCGGCACCTTCTTCTGGATCCATTTGAATTATATCCATTTTACTTCTGTCAGCTCCAACAACTTTCATACTTTCATCAAATACATATTCAGCCATTGTTCCCAGTGGAACTGCAACTTTTTTACCTTCTAATTCAGTAGCATTAGCTTTAGTAATTCCAGAAGCGTTAGATGTAACACAAGTAGTTCCGCCCATTCCGTATTCCATTGCAATATCAACTAACTTGATAGGTGCATTAGATTTAACAGCATTAATAAAAGGCACTAGACCTTGTGAATAAGATATATCAATGTCTCCTGCTAGCATTGCATCTGTCATTGCTCCACCATTTGTGAAGTTTGTCCATTTTACTGGAACTCCAAGAGCTTTAGCAAAATTCTTTTTTTGCATGTCCTCTAGATTTGGGCTAGGCCATTCTAGAAAGTATGCAACTCTAACTTCATTTGCAGCAGCATTTGCAGCTGAAATTGATAGGTTAAGAGCAAATAAACTTCCTAAAATAAAACTAATTATTTTCTTCATTTTATCTCCTTAATTAAATTTAATTAGCGTTATTTAAGTTCAATTTTTAATATAAGTAAATGAATTTTGTAGGCATCATAATCACATGTAAATTGAGATGTCTAAAATGGGTTCAATTCTAGGTTGTATTTTATATAACCTTATCACATATTAATGCGCGCATTAATTATTTTCTATTTTTTTAAATTAGTCTATGAGAGAGTATAACTAACTTTTTTTAAATATTTATGAGCTCTGAAAAACCACAAATACCAAATTCACTTAATGAACATTGGATGCCATTCTCTTCAAATAGAGACTTTAAAGCAAATCCAAGATTAATCGTAGAGGCAAAAGGAGTTTATTTAAAAAATCATCAAGGACAAACTCAAATAGATGCAAGTTCGGGTTTATTTTGTAACCCATTAGGCCATGGTAGAGAGGAAATAATTGAGGCTATAACAAAACAATTAAGAACAGTAGACTACGCTCAACCATTTCAACAAGGCTTTGGTGGATCTTTTGAATTAGCAACAAGAATTTCAAAACATACTCCAGGAAATTTAAATAGAATTTTTTATACTATATGTGGATCAACTGCCGTTGAAACGGCAATTAAAATTTCAGTTGCTTATCATAAGGCTAGAGGTGAAGGGCAAAGATTTAGATTTGTGGGAAGAGAAAGAGCTTACCACGGGATGAATATCGGAGCAACCTCAGTAGGAGGTATGATCAATAATGTTAAAACATTTGCTAGTGTATTAATGCCGGGTGTTGTTCATATGAGACATACGCATTTGCCAGAACATAAGTTTGTATCAGGTCAACCAGAAACAGGGGCTGAAATTGCAGAAGACCTGGAGAGAATTTGTACAAACTTTGGATCAGAAAATATTGCGGCATGTATTGTAGAACCAATTGCAGGATCTACAGGAACTCTAGTCCCACCAAAAGGATATTTACAAAGACTAAGAGAAATTTGTGATAAGCACGGCATATTATTAATTTTTGATGAAGTTATAACTGGATGGGGAAGAACAGGCTCTCCATTTGCATCACAAGAATATGGTGTTACACCAGATATTATAACTATGGCAAAAGCAACAACAAATGGAATAAGTCCTTTGGGTGCAGTTGCATGCAAAGAAGAAATCTATGATACTGTAATGGATGGGTCACCAAAAGGTTCTATAGAATTATTTCATGGTTACACATATTCAGGAATACCTGTTTCTGTTGCAGCAGGATTAGCTGTTCAAGATATATTTGAAAAAGAGGATATATTTAATAGAGCTAAAAATTTAGCACCATATTTCCAAGAAGGTTTGATGTCGTTAAAAGATATAGATGTTGTGGATAATATAAGAGGCTATGGAATGATGGGCGGAATTGATATTAAAATGGATAAAAAACCAGGAGCTGCAGGATTTACATGCTTTAAACATTGTTATGATGCTGGAGTGAATTTTAAAGCGACAGGAGATTGTTTAATTATTGCGCCAATGTTTATTTGTGAGAAGAAACACATCGATGAAATAATAGATAAATTAAGAACAGGGATTACAAACTACTCAAAAAGCAAAAAAAACTAATTCACTTATATGAAAATAGGTGTTCCAAAAGAAATAAAGTCTCAAGAAAATAGAATTGGCCTCACTCCTGAAAGTGTTAAAATATTAACCTCAAACGGTAATGAGGTAATGGTAGAAAATAATGGTGGTTTTGAAGCGGGATTTTATAATGAACAATATAAATCTGCTGGTGCAAAAATTGTGAACAAAGCAGAAGACATTTTTAATGATTCTGAAATAATTGTAAAAGTAAAAGAACCTCAACCAAGCGAAGTAAAAATGATTAAAGAAAACCAAATTGTTTTTACATATTTACACTTAGCGGCCGCAAAGGAACTCACGAAAGGTTTGGTAGACTCTAAATCAGTTTGTATTGCTTATGAAACTGTAACGGACAACAATGGTAGATTACCTTTGTTAGCCCCAATGAGTGCAGTTGCTGGGAGAATGTCAGTTCAAGCAGGTGCACATTGCCTTGAAAAAAACCAAAAGGGAAGAGGACTTTTATTAGGTGGTGCGCCTGGTGTTGATCCTGGAAATGTTGTTATTTTGGGTGGAGGAGTTGTAGGTGAAAATGCAGCAATTATTGCTACAGGTATGAAAGCTAAAGTTCACATAGTAGACAAATCCGAAAAAAGACTAGACGAATTATCAAAAAAATTTGGTGATCTTATAATACCAAAATTAAGCGATGAAATCGATTTAGAAAAATTAATTTCAGAATGTGATTTGTTGGTTGGAGGTGTTTTGATCCCAGGTGCAGAAGCACCAAAACTTGTCACAAAAAAAATGTTAAAAAATATGAAAAGAGGATCTGTAATTGTAGATGTAGCAATTGATCAAGGTGGATGTGTTGAAACAAGTAAACCGACCACATTCGCTGAACCAACATACATTGTAGATGATATTGTTCATTATTGTGTAGCCAATATGCCAGGAGGTGTTCCAAGAACATCAACAATTGCTTTAAATAAAGCAACCCTCCCTTTCTTATCTAAATTAGCAACAGATGGATATTTAAAAGCTTTAGGAGATGATCCAAATTTTTTAGCAGGTTTGAATGTTTATAAAGGTCAAATTACATATAAGGCAGTTGCAGATGTCTTTGGATATGATTATTTAACTGCAAAAGATGCATTAAATTAATTAAGAATTTTTAGTAGTTTTTTTTCAATATTACCACTTATAATTATAATTCCTTTTTCATTAGGGTGCATTCCATCGTCTAAATTTAATTCAGGATTTAAAGCAACTCCATCAAGCAAAAAAGGAATTAAATTTAAGTCATATTTATCAGATAGTTTTTTATAAATTTTATCAAATTTATTTTTATAATCTTTTCCGTGACTATCTGGTGCCACCATTCCTGCTAAAATTATTTGAATTTTTTTGTTTAATATCTTTTTTATTGTTTTCTCCAAATTTTTTTCAGTTTCATTTGGACTAATACCACGCAACATATCATTTGCACCAAGACCAATTAAGATTAAATCGATATTCTTTTCTGCAATTGTCCATTCTATTCTGTTTAAACCACCTGCAGATGTATCACCTGATACACTTGCATTGATTACCTTAACTTTTAAACCATTTTTATTTAAATTGTTCTCAAGCACTGAAGATAGATGATATTTTTTATCTAAACCATATCCTGCCATTAGACTATCACCGAATAAGACAACTTTGTAATCGGCTTTAGCTACAAATCCTGGTATTAATAAAATAATTATTTTAATTATTAATTTTTTAATCATGAATAAACTTTTAAAATTATCTAATGTTAGTTTGAATTATACCATAGATAACAACTCTATAAATATTTTAAAAAATATTAGCTTTGAAGTAGACTATAAAGAGACTATTTCAATAGTTGGAGAAAGCGGTTCAGGTAAAACAAGTTTAATTATGTTAATTGGAGGTCTCGAAAAGATTTCAGCAGGAAATATTTTTTTTAAGGACTCAGAAATATCCAATATGACTGAGGATGAAATTTCTGAAATCAGAAGAAAAAATATTGGAATAGTATTTCAATCATTTTATTTGATACCAAATTACACCGCACTGGAAAATGTAAGCCTATCTCTAGAAATAAATAAACTTGATAATGCAACACAAAAAGCAAAAGAAATTTTAGATAGATTTGGATTAAGCAATAGATTTAACAATCTTCCTAGTCAGCTATCAGGAGGTGAACAACAGAGAGTAGCTATTGCAAGATCTGTTGTAATGAAACCAGAGCTTATTTTGGCTGATGAGCCAACTGGTAATTTAGATAGTGAAAATACAGAGAATATTTCTAGTTTACTTTTTAATTATATAAAAGATGAAAACGCTAGCTTAATTATGGTCACTCACGACAATAATTTAGCTAATTTAACTAAAAGAAAAATAACTATTAAAGATGGAGTGATTAGTGAAAATCAATGATTTAAGTCTTTATTCTAAATATGCATTTCGTGATTTAATCAGAAGTTATTCGAAAATTTTAAGTATAATAATTACATTATTAATTAGCCTATTTATACTTAGCACTATCTTAACCATCGAAGACAGTTTAGAGAATGAACTTAATGAAAATTCAAAAGTTCTTTTAGGAGGAGATTTAGAAATTGATTATAATAACAGAGAAGGAGATAGTAATTTAATAAAACAGATTGAAAATATTTCAACAGTATCTCAAGTAGTTGAATTTAGCACGATGATTTCAACTATTGAAAAAAAACCTAATAAAACATCATTTACAAGAATAAAAGCTATAGATCAAAATTATCCTTTATATGGAGATGTAATTTTTGAACCAGTTGGGTCATTAAAAAAATTAAACGAAATCGATAATACTATTCTAGTAAATGAAAACATTTTTAAGAATTTGAATCTTAAAATTAATGATATTGTAAAAGTTCAAAATAAAAAATTTAAAGTTATTGGTGTTGTAAAAGTTCTTCCCGATATTGGTGGAGCATTCGTATTTGGTGATTTTGCATTAACAGGAAAAAAAACATTAGATAAATTAGAATTAAATACATTAGGAAGTTTCTTGAATTATGAATACAAAATTAAATTTGATGATTATAAAAACAAAGATAAAAAAATAAATGAAATTAAAAAAATTTTTAAAAATAATGATAAGGTAAAAATACAATATCCAGAAAATTCTGCAGGGGGCATAAAAAGAATTATTGATAATTTTTCACAATTTTTATCACTTGTTTCAATAAGTGCCATGTTAATTGCTGGAATAGGAATTGCCAATACTCTTCTTTCATTTATTAATCAAAAGAACTCATCAATTGCTGTTCAAAAAGCAATTGGAATAAATTCAGGAAATATTAAAACTATTTATTATTTGCAGTTGCTTTTTAGTTTAATCTTTATTTCTTTAGTTGCTTATGGGTTAAGTTTTTTCTTGGTTCCAGTTGTAGATAAATATATATCAGATGGGCTTGGATTAAATATTGAGGCATCATTTTCTTTAACAAATTTATTTATTGTTTTTGTGGTTGGATTGTTAGTTATAATAATTTTTTCAATCCCAACTGTTAATTCAATTGACCAAATTAAAGCCTCTAGTTTATTTAGAAATGTTTTTCAAAGTTTGCAGTTTAAATATTCAAAATTATCAATTAGCTTAAGTTTGTTACTTCTTACCATTTTAGTCACCTTGTTTGCTTCCAGGTCTTCGATTCCTACTTATAGTTTGATATATTTTGCCTCATTCTTTATATGTCTAGCCGTCTTTTTTTATGTTTCCCGTTTTATAATATTATTGTTGAGAAAAAATCTACTTAATCTTGGTATTTCATCAAAAATAGCAATTAAAAATATTACACAATCAAAAAGTATTACACCTATAACTGTGATGTCACTTGGACTAGGTATGACATTGTTACTAACACTTGCATTTGTAGGCTCTAATTTTAAAAGAGAAATAGCAAAATCAATTCCAGAAATTGCTCCTGACTATTTTTTTTTAGGGATCCAAAATAATCAAAAAAATTTGTTTAAAAAAATAATTATTGATTCTGACAAAGAGGCAGTCATGGAAATTGTTCCTATGGTATCAGCAGGTCTTGTAAAAATAAATGGAATAGATCCAAATACATATATTTCAGATTCTAATGATAGTTATTGGGTAATCATGAATGATAGAAGAGTTTCATGGGTTAATACAATTCCAAAAGACAATCCTATTTTAGAAGGCAGTTGGTGGGATACTTCAAAACCAAATAAGTTGCAAATATCACTGGATAGTAAAGTTGCAAAAGATTTTGGAGTAAATATAGGTGACAAATTTACACTTAGAATTTATGGAAGAGAAATTGAGGGAGAAGTAGTAAATTTTAGATTGGTTAACTATCAAGATTTAAGTATCAATTTTGCAATGCTACTCAATCCACAATTCGCAGAAAATATTCCACACGAATATCTCTCTACAATAAAATTTAAAAATATTAAAAGTTTTAATGAAGTTAATTTCTTAGATAAATTTCCAAGTGTATCGATAATAAAAATTTCAGATTATTTGTCAAAAGTTACCGATGTTCTAAATAAAGTTTTTATAGCAGTCAGCATATTATCAGCTGTAACGGTTATTATTGGCTTAGTTGTAATCTCAAGCGCGATAATTGTTCAAGGAAAAATTAAAATTTTTCAAAATCTGGTTTTTAAAATTTTAGGTTTTTCTAAGAAGGAAATTATAATGTCTTCAATTATTGAATTTATAATTTCTTTTTTATCTATAATATTTTTTTCAACTATTTTTGCAGTATTAGCATCAAAGTTTATCATAGAAAATATTTTTCAACTTAAATGGTTATTTGAAATAAATATATTTTTCTATGTTACTATTGGAGTAGGTGTAGTAACACTAGCTCTAATTATAATTACAAACTTTAGGTATTTAAGTCCAAAAGTATATCCACTTGTAAGAAATGAGTAAGTTTAAATTATTTTATTAACTTTTTATCGAGGTTTTCAAAGCTTCGTAAATTAAATCTTCTGTAGTTTCTCCTATACTTCTATAAACTTCTTTATCACCCTTAAAAATCAATAGAGTGGTTTGATAGAGTACATTAAATGAGTCAGCTATATCTCTATTTGTTACATCGAACGAAAAATATTCAATGTTATCAAATTTAATATCAGATAACTCACCTTCTTTTTTTGCTGTTTGCAAAACTTTCATCTGATTTGCACATGATCCACAGTACTCTATCCAAGAACTAATAACTATAACCTTGCCTTCAGATTGAGCTTTCTCAAATAGTGCTTTATCAAATGTAGTTTTCTTTTCCAATGCATTTGCACCAAATGCAAATAAACAAAGTATAAAGATAATTATTTTTTTCATAATTTTTAATTTATACGATGAAATCAAAAGATGAACATACATTATAGTGACACATGTAAGTTTAAATTTATTTAGTAATGAAAAATTTTGTTTTTCTAGGCTTCTATTTAGCGAAGCCTAGTATTATAATTAACTTATAATAAGAGAGAGATAGATACTAATAATCATTGTATTGATTTGAAACAGCGTTACTTATGAATATTAGCTATGTATAATCTGTATATATGTTCAAAAATGGCACTTTACTTATTTAAACTATGACTTAAATTGAATAATGGGGTGCCATATAGGCTGAGATATACCCTTTGAACCTGTCCGGTAATTCAGAAAGGGAAGAATGGATAACATAAATATATTAAATCAATTATCTGCAATATTATTAACCTTAACTATAAGTATAATTTTTGTCGTAATCGGACTTCTCTATTCAAAAAAATATCAAGGACTTAACAATTATTTAGTAGCAAGTAGATCAGTAGGTACTTTTTCTTTAACAACCAGTTTAGTTGCATCTGCATTAGGAGCATGGATATTATTTGGTCCTGCATCAGCAGCAACATGGGGAGGAATAGGGGCTGTTATTGGATACTCTCTAGGTACTGCATTCCCTCTTTTTATCTTAACTTATTTGGGAAAAAAATTTAGAGATAATTATCCAAGAGGGAAGTCATTAATTGAAGTTGTAAGATCTAGATTTGGCTCACAATTATTTAAACTGATTTTGTTTTTATCTATTTTTTATATGTCGATTTTTTTAATAGCAGAGATTACTGCAGTTTCAATTTTAATAAATTATATTTCAGGATCAGACTTATGGATTACAGCTTCAATCGTGATCATAAGCTCACTGATATATACTTTATACGGAGGGTTAAGAGCTTCAATTTTTACAGATAATATTCAATTCATAGTATTTGGTCTGTTATTGTTGATATCATTTTCATATTTAATCTCCTTTAACTCAAATGAGTTTAGTTTCGAATTTATAAAACAAAACAAACCAAATTTACTAAGCCCAGGTTACTTGCCAAATTTCACTGCTGGCTTAACTTTTTTTATAGCTGTAGCAGCAACTAATCTTTTTCATCAAGGTAATTGGCAAAGAGTTTATGCTGCTAAAGATAATAGAGTTTTAAAGAATAGTTTAATTGTCTCATTTTTAATAATCATACCAATAGTATTTATGATGGGTTTTTCAGGGTTAATTGCAACTTCTCAAAATTCAAACGTTATTCCTGATCTTGCATTTTTTTCTTTATTGCTGAAAGATAATGCAATTTCTCTATCAGTTATAATAATTGTTTTAGCAATTTCTTTAACAGTAAGCAGTATAGATACTTTAGTAAATGCTATTTCAAGCCTAATTATTGTCGATGGGAATAAAGTCTTAAAATTTAAGGGTGATTACTTAAAACTTTCAAAGCAAATAATAATATTAATCTCTATAATTTCATTTTTTGTAGCATCAAAAGGGTTGAGTATTTTATATTTATTTTTATTGGCTGATTTATTTTGTTGCGCAGCAGTACTAAGTATATTTTTTGGTTTTTACTCAAAAAAGTTTAATGAAAAAAATGCATATGTATCAATTATAGTTGGATTGATCGGTGGAATTCTTTTATTTCCCAGTCCTGACTTTTCAAAATCAATTCTGGTTGGAATAATATTGCCAATAGATTTTTTACCGGTATTTGTCTCTCAATCCTTACTGTTTTGTTCTTTTATAGTTGCAACATTTTTGCCCATTTTAACTTGGAAATTAAGGTAAACCATTATTTACATCTTGTTAATATAAATATATTATAAATCAATTATGAGTTTTATTTTGCCATTTATAATATTAATTATTGTAGTTGTATTTATTCATGAATATGGACATTACTATTTTGCAAAAAAATATGGTGTTGGGGTAACAGATTTTTCAATTGGTTTTGGTAAAGAATTGTTTGGTTGGAATGATAAATCTGGAACAAGATGGAAGATTTGTTGGATTCCCTTAGGAGGCTATGTAAAATTTTTTGGAGATAGAAATGTTTTTTCTCAAGCTGATCAAGAGGAACTATTAAAAAAATATAGCAAAGAGGACCAAGAAAAGCTATTTGTAACGAAACCTCTTTACCAAAGGTCTTTAATCGTTGCAGGTGGACCTATAGCAAATTTCGTTTTAGCAATATTTATTTTTTTATTCATATATATGTTTGCTGGAAAAGACTTTACACCAGCAGTTATTGACGAAGTCCAAAAAGGTAGTCCAGCAGAAGTAGCGGGGATGAAAAAAAATGACATAATTCTTGAAATTGATAACAATAAAGTTGAGAGCATTCTTGATGTTTCTAAATTAATTTTAATGTCAACATCTGAGATAGTTGATTTCAAAATTTTTAGATATGACCAAGAGATATTATTAAAGGTTAAACCAAAAATTGTTGCAGGTCTTGATAATTTAGGAAATAAAATTAACAAAAGAATAGTTGGTATTAAACTAAGTCCATACAATAACGAAATAAATCATAAACGATTAGGGCCAGCAAATGCATTAATAGAGTCTGTTAAAGAAGTCTATTTTGTAACTACCTCATCTCTTAAATATATGGGTTCAATGCTTACTGGATCTGGAGATAGTTCACAATTAGGTGGACCAATTAGAATAGCAAAGATTTCAGGTCAAGTGGCTGAATTTGGAATATTGCCATTTATTAGCATGATGGCTTACATATCGATAAGTTTAGGCTTAATTAACCTTTTTCCAATCCCACTTTTAGATGGGGGTCATTTAATGTTTTATGCATTTGAAAAGGTTTTAGGAAAGCCATTAAGTCAAAAAACACAGGAAGGTTTTTTTCGAATCGGAATGTTTTTATTGTTAAGTTTAATGTTTTTTGCAACGTTCAATGACCTTAAAGATTTAGGCTTATTTTAAAGGGATTTTCTAACGTTAAAAAAAGCTTTATAAATCAATACTTATTTACAACTATATATTGTGGTAAATTTAATTAGAGACACAAAAAAAAAGCTTGAATTATCAACGATTTTGTTAAGTATATAAATATAACCTTTTAAACCGGAGCTAAAATGAACAAAAAACAACTTATTGCAAAATTAGCAGGGTCATTAAATCAAAGTAAAGCTGATGCTGAGCGTACATTTGATACGATTACCAACACTATTTTGGACGCATTAAAAGGCGACGATAATGTGAAAATCGCTGGTTTTGGAACATATAAAGTGGCTAAAAGAAAAGCTCGAATTGGTCGAAATCCAAGAACTGGAGAACAAATCCAAATCGCTGCTTCTCAAAAGGTAAAGTTTTTGCCTGCAAAAGCGCTTAAAGAAGTTTTCAATAAATAAACTTTTAAAACAGCCTTTATTAAAAATTAGAATCTAATAAAGGCTGTTTTTTTATACAAGCATATGGTGTACTACATGCAAATACTGCATATCTCTTTTAAATAACAATCAATAGTTTTTAGTTTTATTAATTCTATAACTGCACCCTTAATTAAACGGAGGTGAAATGGTTAAACTTTTAAAAAAACTGGCTGGTCCATTAGTAAGCATATTTTTCTTACTAAATATGACTAGTGCAGGTTATGCTGAAACTACAGTTTCAGCTGAAGTTGGTTTCATATTCAATACATTTCTTTTCTTGGTTTGTGGTTTCTTAGTAATGTTTATGGCAGCAGGTTTTGCCATGCTCGAATCAGGGATGGTGACATCAAAAAGTGTATCAGTAATATGTGCCAAAAATATCGGATTATTTTCAATAGCTGGAATTATGTTCTGGATGGTTGGATATAATTTAGCATACGGAATTCCAGAAGGTGGATACATTGGAAGCTTTACTCCATGGTCTGATGCAAGTGCAGTTGATACTGGATATGCAGATGGATCTGATTGGTATTTCCAAATGGTTTTCTGTGCAACAACAGTTTCAATTGTATCTGGAACATTAGCTGAAAGAATTAAATTATGGCCGTTCTTTCTATTCGCGGCTATTCTATCAGGAATTATCTATCCAATAGTTATGGGTTGGCAGTGGGGAGGCGGCTGGTTAGCAGCTGCTGGTTTCTCTGACTTTGCAGGTTCAACACTTGTTCACTCAACTGGAGGTGCAGCAGCATTAGCTGGAGCAATTCTTTTAGGAGCTAGAACAGGTAGATTCGATAAATCTGGAGCAGCAAAACCTATGAAGCCATTTGCGGCGTCATCTGTACCATTAGTTACAGTTGGTGTATTTATTTTATGGCTAGGTTGGTTCGGATTTAATGGTGGATCACAATTAGCAATGGGAACATTTGATGATGCAGTTGCTGTATCAAATATTTTCATTAATACAAATTTAGCAGCCTGTGGTGGTGTATTAGCAGCTGGAGCAATAACTAGATTAATGGCAGGTAAAACTGACGTTATACAAATGCTTAACGGAGCAATTGGTGGTCTAGTAGCAATTACAGCTGAACCATTAATGCCTTCACCGCTAGCAGCAATTCTTATAGGTGCAATTGGTGGATTAATAGTTGTCTTCGGAACTAAATTATTATTCTCACTTAAAATCGATGATGTAGTTGGAGCAATTCCAGCTCACCTATTCGCTGGAGTATGGGGTACACTAGCTGTTCCACTTACAAATGGCGATGCATCATTCGGTGCGCAGCTTCTTGGAGTAATATCAATCAATGCGTTTGTATTTATAGTTTCACTAATTGTTTGGGGAATTATGAAAGGTACAATGGGTATAAGATTGAGTAAAGAAGCAGAAAGACTAGGAACGGATGTTTCAGAGTCTGGTGTAATTGCATACGCAATAAGAGACTAAAGAATAACTATCTCTCTCTCTATAGTTAACAAAAGGCCCCTTAATAGGGGCCTTTTTTTTTAGTAATTTTTAATAAAATCAAAAACTTCTGCGGCGTGGCCTGCGGCTTTAACATTTCGCCATTCTTTGATGATTTTGTTTTTCTTGATTATAAAGGTGCTTCTCACTGTACCCATAAATTCTCGACCCATAAATTTTTTTTTGGCCCAGGTTTTATAAGCTTTTAAAGAAGTTTTATCTTCGTCTGCTAATAATTCGAATTTTAAATTAAGTTTTTTACTCCATTTTTCATGACTTTCTAAACTATCTTTAGATATTCCAAAAATAGTGCATCCTAGTTTCTCAAATTTATTCAAAAGCTTATTAAAATCATTTGTCTCAATTGTACATCCACTTGTATTATCTTTTGGATAGAAATAGATGATGATAAATTTTGATTTTACTTTATTTAATTCAACGGTTTTGCCTGAAGTAGATGATAATTTAAAATTTGGAGCTTTCATTTGATAACCTTTATTTAATTTATATAGTAATATTTTTTAAATAGTGTAATAAACATTAATGACAATAAAATCAGCATCAACTTTAGTCGCAGAAGCTTTAAAGGAAATTAAAACCATATCACCAGAGGAAGCTCTAGAAAAATTAAATAACGATACATGCAACCTTATCGATATCAGAGATGTTAGAGAATTAGAAAGATTAGGAAGAATAGAAAAGTCTTCTCACATACCAAGAGGAATGCTGGAATTTTGGATGGATCCAGATAGTCAATATTTTAGAGATGGTAAAATTGATATGAATAAGGAAATGGTTTTGTTTTGTGCTGGGGGTCTTAGATCTGCATTAGCAACAAAAACTTTACAAAGTATGGGTTTTAAAAATATTTGCCATGTAGATGGCGGTTTTGGATCAATGCAAAATTCAGGTTTTAAAGTAGTAAAGTAATTTAGCTTTTAATCTAACAAATTAATTCTTTTGGCGTAGAACATTCTTATTATCCAATAAATAACTAACCCTAAAGGACCAATAAAATAAGTTATTATTATTGGAATGAAGACAATGTATCTAGACATAAATAATTTTTGACTATCTTTCATAATCCACGCTCCACAAAATAAGTTTATTGCTAAAAAGTGTGTCCAAAACATTATCAAAAAAGCTTCAGCTTCAAAAAGATTTCTCAAGTCGTACAGACCGAGGTACAGAGTAAAATTATAATCAAAATCATATCCAGAAATGTAGAAATAATAACCCAGATAAACATAGACAGCCGTTAAAATTAAAAATGGAAATACAGAAGTAACCAATAATCCACAAATCTTTGACTGTGGAAAAATAATCAAAATTAACCAGAAGGGTATTACACCTATATTTAACCATAAATAGATCATTTCTATGGTAAAAAAAGCTGCTATTTGTTCAATCATAATATTTTTATATTATATTAAATAAGCAAATGATTCCTATAAAAAATAAAAAAAAGTCATTAGAAGTTACTGTTGAGGAGATGACTAATTTTGCACTTAATTACGTTGAAAAATTCGCTCCATCAAAACAACAATTGAGAACGTATTTGTTAAAAAAATATCTTACTTCAAGAACTCCAAACATAAAAAAAAATGACGTATCTAATTTAATCGATATTGTTCTTGAAGATCTTGAAAAATCAAAATTTATTAATGACAAATTTTATTCAGAGTCTAAAGCAAAAAGTTTAATACAAAGAGGATCTTCAATAAATAAGATAAGAAATTATTTAATCAACAAAGGTGTAGGTGAAAAATATATAAAAAATACTATCGAACAAATCAAAGACAAAAATGAAGACCAAGATTTTTTTTCAGCTATAAAAATTTGTAAAAAAAAAAGAATTGGACCATCAAGACAGGAGGACAATAGACCTTTATTTTATAAAAAAGACATAGGAGTATTAGCTCGTTCAGGTTTTGATTTTGAAGTTTCAAGAAGAGTAATGGATTTAGATAAAGATGAATATTTAAAGATTATAAATCTTCTTTAGTTTTTTTATTTTTTTCTTCTAAATAATATTGAATTTTGTTTTTTATATAATTTTTGACTATTACAAAAACTATTAAGCCAAATATTGAAACTGATATAATGATAATTAAAATTATTCTTAATTGCTCGCTCATTTTAATTTATTGCTTCTTTTTATAATTAAGCTTGGATTTTTAAAATCTTTTTTTCCATATCTAATTTCATTACCATTAAAATCTTTAATTATACCACCTGCGTTCTCTAATATGGCATGACCCGCAGCAATATCCCACTCACATGCCCTAGGTTCAGCAACATATCCATCAAATTCTCCTGTTGCAATCACACAGAATTTGAGTGAGCTCTTCATTTTAACGTATTCTGTTACGCCAATTTTTTTATGAATAATCTCAATTTCAGGTTTTAATACATTTGAGTATGAAACAACTTTTACCGAATTTAATGAAGTTAATTTTTTACAATATAATTTAG
Organism: uncultured Pelagibacteraceae bacterium; assembly: GCA_902549785.1. Next base: position 4,442 of record CACCWT010000009.1, on the reverse strand, counting down.
TCTTTTTATTATTAGATAATTCAAATGATTTATCTTTTCCATAAGAATAAAACATCCTTCTTTTCGCTGGTGCATTGATTAATCCTGCAACAGCTTTCCCATTTAATATCAACCCAGCATTTAAAGTAAATTCCTCTTTGTTGTTAATATAATCATACGTTCCATCAATAGGATCGATAAGCCAAAAGTCTTTTAGATTATTTTTAGATTTGTTGTGCGAAGTTTCTTCAGACACAATTGGAATTTCAGGTGTTAATTCTAATATTTTTTTTGTAAGAACCTTATTTACCTCAATATCACCATTAGTAACTGGTGTATTATCAGATTTAATTTCCTTTTTTAAACCTTGATTTCTTAGTTTTATAGAAAGATCTCCTGCCATTAAGAAGGTATCTATTAAATTTTCAATAATACCTTTTAATTTAGTTTCATCCATTATTATCAATTCTCTCTAGTTCAATATTATTTGCATTTATTACTTTTTTACCAACATTTTCAAAGTTCACAGTTACTTTGTCTTTAATTATCGACTGAACTTGACCAATACCCCAACTTTTATTGGCAGGGTTAATAACTTTGTCGCCTGGCTCAAAATCTAAAATCATTTAATTTAACTTATAATAGAAATAAGTATAAATACCATCAAATGAATTTAGAAACTAACTCTTTAGGATTTAATAAAAAACCATCAGAAACAACAGTTGTTGTTGCAATGTCTGGAGGCGTGGACTCCTCAACTGTCGCAGGATTGATGAAAAAAGATGGCTACAAAGTAATTGGCATAACTTTGAAATTATACGATGACGGTAAAGAAGTTGCTGCATCAAAACAATGTTGCTCAGGTCAGGATATAATGGATGCTAAGAGAGTTGCACATAAATTAGATATAGAACACAAAATACTATATTACCAAAGTAAATTTAAACAAGGTGTTGTTGATAATTTTGTTGAAAGTTATTTAAAGGGGGAAACGCCTATACCTTGTGTACAATGTAATCAAACAGTTAAATTTAAAGATTTGTTTGAATTTTCAAAAGATTTAAATGCTGATGCGCTAATCACAGGTCACTATGTAAAAAGTTTAACTAAAGATAACTCAACGAATATGTATAGAGCTATTGATGAAATTCGAGATCAAAGCTATTTTTTATTTAATACAACCAGAGAGCAATTAAATTACATCAGATTTCCATTGGGTGGATTATTAAAAGATAAAACAAGAGAAATTGCCAAAGCATTAAATTTAAATGTTGCAGATAAACCAGACAGCCAAGATATATGCTTTGTTCCTAATGGAGACTATGCTTCAGTAATAAAAAAATTTAAACCAGAATCCTATAAAAAAGGAAATATTAAAAATTTAGACGGAAAAGTTGTTGGTGTACATGATGGAATAGTCAATTTCACAATTGGTCAAAGAAAAGGAATTAAAGTTTCCAACGAAGAACCATTTTATGTAATTAAAATTGATGCGGAAAAAAATGAAATATTTATAGGACCTAAAGAAAAATTAGCAAAGACAGAAATTAATTTAAAAAATTTAAATCTTTTGGCAGACAATCAAGAATTTAATCAAAAAGTTTTAGTAAAAGTAAGATCCACTGGTAAACTTTTAGAGGCAAATGTAGATTTTCTGAACAATAATGATGCAAAAGTTAATCTTTTAAGTCCTGAATATGGAATTTCACCTGGCCAAGCTTGTGTATTCTACAAGAAAGACCAGTTTGGTCATAAAGTATTAGGTGGTGGTTGGATTAAAGATTAAAAATTTTATTTCTTTTTATTTTTTTTTCTAGCTCTTCTCTTTTTAGAGCCCATTTTTCTACGGCCTCTATGTTTTTTTGGGTATCCCATAATCTCCTTAGTTTTACTATTTTATTGACTTATTTGGTGGATATAGCATTGTCCAATGAACATAGCAATTTTTTTATGAGCAAATCGTTTAAGACTTTTTTGAAACATACCGCTAAAGATTTCCATAATCACTCAGTTAATCCACCAGTAGTTCGCGCATCCACCATAATATTTAAGTCAATGAATGACATAAGACGAACTCAGTCTAAATATATGAAAGATCCAAGAGGTGGTCATTTTGATTACGGAAGACAAGGAACATCAACAACGCATATTTTACAAAAAATTTTAACCAAGCTTGAGGATTCTTATCATGTTTTTTTAACACCCACAGGTTTTGGATCTGTTTTCTTAGCAATTTTTAGTGTTGTAAGACCTGGAGATGAAATAGTTGTTGCCGATCCTGTTTACAATCCAACAAGAATTTTAACCCAAGATTTTTTAAAAGAATTTAATATTAAGACAACTTTTTATAATCCTCATGATTTAAAATCTCTTAATAAAATAATTAACAAAAAAACAAAATTAATTTTCGTAGAAAATCCTGGTAGTAATTCATTTGAATTCCAAGATTTATCAAAAATTATATCTATCGCAAAAAAAAAGAAAGTGTTTACTGCAATTGATAATACTTGGGCAACACCATATTTTTTTAAACCGATGAAACTTGGATTTGACATGTCCATTGTTTCAGCAACCAAATATTATTCTGGGCACTCGGATGTTATGGGAGGAAGCTTAGCAGTGAATAGAAAAGTCTTTAAACATGTTGAGAAAGCACAAAAAATTATTGGCTTACGATTAGGTCCTGATGATGCATATTTGATAACCAGAGGATTAAGAACATTAGATGTAAGATTAGATAAACATCAAGAAAATGCTAGAAAGGTTGCAGAATTTTTATCAAAAAATAAAAAAGTTAAACTTCTATATCCTTATAAAAAAGGATCTCTTAATTATAAATTATGGAAAAAATATTACTCAGGAGCATCTGGTTTAATGGGTCTAAAAATAAAAACTAAGGATAGAAAATCAGTTATCAAATTTGTTAATTCTCTCAAATTATTCGGTTACGGATATAGCTGGGGAGGTTTTGAAAGTTTAGCACTTCATCAAAGTAAAGCTGAGAGAGGAAATAGAATTTATTCAGACATAAAAGAAGACGAAAAAATCGTTAGATTACACATAGGACTTGAGGATCCAAAAGATTTAATTGAAGATTTGCGAAAATCGCTTAGATTCATTAAATGAGTTCTGAAAAATTTTTTAATACAAAAAAAGCATTAGTTACACTAATAGCGGCTTCATTAGTTGTTATTGTATCTCTTGGTATAAGACAGACATTCGGATTATTTTTTTTTGATTTTAATGCTGATTTAAATATTTCGATTTCACATTTTGGTTTTGTTATTGGATTACAATTATTGATGTGGGGTGTCTTTAGTCCAATATTTGGTTTCATAACTGATAGGTATGGAGGTGCAACCGCAATATTTGTGGGTTTTTTATTTTATTTAGCAGGACTATTCTTGTTTTATTCAGGGCTAAACACAGGTTATCTTTTTACTTTGACCATAGGACTTCTGATAGGAATTGGATTAGGTGGAACTGCTATAAGCATTCCAGTTTCAGTAGTTGCAAAGCATTTTCCATCATCTAATAGAACAATTGCTACTGGCATTGTAACTTGTGCAGGATCATTTGGTTTTTTTGTTTCGCCTTTACTTGTAAGATATTCATTAATTGAAATTGGATGGGAAATAACGATTTTATATTTTTGTTTCCTTTTAGGAATAGGTCTAATAACAGCTTTATTTATAAGTACACCTAAAACTCCAGTTGGAAATAACGATAATAATAACCAAACTGCTAAGGAAGCCTTAATAGAAGCATTTAATAATAAAAGTTTTATATTTTTAACCTTAGGATTTTTTGTTTGCGGTTGGCATATAGCTTTAGTTGCTACCCATATACCAACATATATGATGGATAGAGGTATGCCAGACTGGACAGCAGCTATGATTTTAGCATTAGTAGGTGTTTTCAATATGATAGGAACTATGGGGAGCGGTTATCTTGCAACCAAGTTTAGTAAAAAGAAAGTACTAAGTGCAATATATTTATTAAGAGGTGTGTCTCTAATATATTTTTTATATTTACCACCAAGTATATTTAACTCAGTTGTATTTGGGGTTACTTTTGGACTTCTATGGCTTTCAACTGTTCCACCAACAAATGGTTTAGTAGGTCATATATTTGGAACTAAACACATTGGTCTTCTTTATGGAATAGTTTTTGTAAGTCACCAGATTGGGTCTTTTCTTGGAGCGTATTTAGGAGGAGTTTTTTATGAAATGCATGGAAATTTTGATTACGCATGGTACGTTTCTATCGCATTATCAATCTTTGCAGGTTTGATACACTTACCAATTAAAGAGAAGTCAATTGAAAGAGTTCAAACAGCATAAACCTAAATTTAGTCCATTTTTAGAAAATCTTTATCAGTCTAATAAACCATTGATAATATATAAAGTTGAAGGTGGTTACGATTTATTTACTGATTTTTCAAAAAAAATAATAATAAACAA
>CACCWT010000008.1 GCA_902549785.1 uncultured Pelagibacteraceae bacterium | reverse complement strand
TTTTGTCTTTAAATGTTATTAAAAAAAAAAATAAGCTGGATATAGTTATTATAATTTCATTTTTGATACTTAAATCAACTATATTGGTAAATAGCATCAATAATATTATTAATAAAAAAAAATATTCAATATAAAAAAAAATTATTTTTTTTCTAATTTTTTTTAATAATAAAAATGCCAGACACCCAATTGAGAGTTCCCAAGCTCTAAAATATGGAAGAAAAAAATTTTTTTTTGTTAGATCAAATGAAAAAAAAATAAGAAAAAATAAGATTGTAATTAAAGAAAATAAAATAATATTATTTCGATTAAAAAATTTAAAAATAAAAAAAAATAAAAATGGATAAATAAAATAAAATTGCTCTTCTATTGCTAAAGACCATGTGTGTATAAAGAAATTATTGTCATTTGATAAAAAATAATCTTCATTAATATGAATAAAAAAAAAATTTGATATCCCAAATAAAGAAAAAAAAGAACTATTAAATATAGTTTCAGCATCATTTAATATTCCAAATATTAAATAGAAAATTAAAGATATAATTAGTACAAAAATTAATACCGGGTATATTCTCTTAAATCTTCTTGCATAAAAATTAATGATATCAATATGTTTTTTTTTTTGAAATTCTTTAAAAAGAGAATGAGTAATTACAAATCCTGAAATAACAAAAAAAATATCTACACCAAGATAACCTCCAGGAAATAGATTTCTATCTGCATGAAATAAAATAACCGAAAAAACTGCAATAAATCTTAATACATCAATATGACTAAAATATTCATTCCTTATCATAAAATATAATTTATCTTTAAAAACTAATTTTAATCTTTATCAAATCTCTGAACCAACTCAGTATCAGTTTTAAAATTTTCTTCCTTATAAATAAAGAAATCTTCACAAATTAAAATATCTAATTCATTGCTTAAAAAACATTTTATTGCGTCCTCAGGTTTGCAAACTATTGGTTCTCCTCTTACGTTAAATGATGTATTTATTAAAACAGGACAACTTGTTATTTCATAAAATTTACTCAATAATTTGTACAATCTACTATTTGTCACTTTATCAACAGTTTGCACCCTTGCGGAGTTATCAACATGAGTAACTGCTGGTATTTCACTTCTTTTAATTTTTAGTTTTTCAAATCCTTGAGCAATCGATGTTTTATTCTCATTTATCAATTTTGTGTTTTTAACTCTTGATGTTAAAAGCATGTATTTGCTGGGAACTTCAAGTTCAAACCATTCTTTTGCATGTTCTTCTAAAACTATAGGTGCGAAAGGTCTGAAGCTCTCTCTGTATTTAATTTTCATATTAAGGTCTTTTTGCATTGAAACATTCCTAGGATCTGCCAATATGGATCTTGATCCTAACGCTCTTGGTCCAAACTCCATTCTACCTTGAAACCAGCCAACACTTTTACCTTCACTTAATTTTGATGCAACTGTTGAAATTAATTCATCCTCATTCTCATATTTTTTAAAATTTAAAAACTCATTCTTATAATTCAAAATTACTTTTTCAATTTGATCATTTTTATATTTAGGTCCAAGTAATGAACCATTCATGGAGTCATTAAAATTATCAACATCTCTTTTTTTTTTCAATTCAAGATGCCAAAATGCTAAAGCTGCACCTAAAGATCCACCAGCATCACCCGCAGCTGGCTGTATCCATAAGCTATTTATATCTAGATTTTTCAGGATTTTGCCGTTTGCCACACAGTTTAAAGCAACACCACCAGCTAAACAAAGATTTTTTTGATTTGTTTGGTTTAATCCATATTTACATATACGCATCACAATCTGTTCTGTTACCTTTTGAATAGAGGCAGACAAATCCATGTGCATTTTAGTTATTTTTTCATCCTCATTTTTTCTGGGTTTAAGTGAAAAAAGTTTGTTGAATTTTTCATTTGTCATTGTAAGCCCAGTTGCAAAATCAAAATATTCCATATTCAATCTAAAGGAACCGTCTTCCTTGAGATCAATTAAATTTTCTCTGATTTTATCAGCATAAATAGGTTCTCCATATGGAGCTAATCCCATTAATTTATACTCACCGCTATTTACTTTGAAGCCCATAAAATAAGTAAAAGCACTATATAATAAACCAACTGAATGAGGAAAATTAATATTTTCTAACATCTCAATATTGTTATTTTTTCCTAATGCTATTGTAGTAGTTTCCCACTCGCCAACTCCATCAAGAGTTACTATACATGACTCATTAAAAGGAGATGGATAAAATGCACTTGCTGCGTGACTCAAATGATGCTCACTAAAAAAAATTTTTTTATCTTTGTCGTAAGTTTTATCTAATTCTAATAATTTTTTTTTAATTATACTTCTGTGAAATAATTTTTCTTTTGCCCAAATTGGCATAGACATTTTAAATGATTTAAAACCTTTAGGAACAAATGCCAAATATGTTTCAATTAATCTTTCAAATTTTAAAAATGGCTTTTCATAGAACACGATATAATCTATCTCATTTAAAAAAATTTTGTTTTCTTTAAGAATGTAATTTATGGAATGTGATGGAAATCCGAAATCGTGTTTAATTCTTGTAAATCTTTCCTCTTGAACAGCAGAAACTATTTTTCCATCAATTAACAACGTGGCAGAGCTGTCGTGATAAAAAGATGATATTCCTAAAATTTTCACAAATTAAAAAATTGTATAAATAAAAGGAGCTACAGCTGAACCCTGGGATAACAACAACAAACCAACTATTATTAATAATGGTATAAGGATTGGAATTAGAAAGTATTTTTTTCTTTCTCTGACAAATCTAAAAAACTCTATAAGAAAATTCATTAAAATTGATCTTTAAAATTAATATTTGTTTTAGTCTTCCTCCAGTATGTATCTTTTTTTTTATTTATTTTCAAACAGAAATAGTCTTTTTCTATGGATCTTTTAAATATACCAATAGGTAGAACAATTACTGTAAAAATTAAAAATAACACTATTGGTGAAATTATTTTACTTAAAAATAGTCCAAATTTAAACCATAGTAAATTCGGTAACTTAAATATTCCTGGCTTAAAAAATCCAAATATAAAAAAAAATATTGAAATTAAGAAAAGGTAAATATTAAAATAACTTAATTTAAAAAAAACAAAAAGGAATATTAATAAGAAAACTATTGCAAAAGTTATGGCAAAATTTTTGTTACTTGGCATAATATATTTGTTGCTAATTCTTGTTATATACTACAATTTAATTCTTTTTTCTTCCTATAACAAAAAAAATTCCTCCTTCTGAGCCTATGGATCCAAATATATGATATATTTGTACTAAAATTCTTTCAATAAATGTCGTCTCTTCAAGCTTTCTTTTATTAAAAAACTTTTCGAAGTCAGTTTCTGTATAATAAAAATTATTTGGAAAATAAGATGTGGCTTCAATTCCATTATTGTTAAACCATTCAAATACTTCATCTATTGTATGTTGACTTTCAACTATATGATCATATTGATCCATTATCCATGCGAAAATTTTATATCTGTTTTTAAAAAGATTTTTTTTCATTTTTCTTAAAATTGGATCAAATATAAATAAAAAACGACGTTTGTTTTTTTTTCCTTTAATCTTTGAATAAAAGTACCTTCTAATGTTAGTACGTAACCTTGTGTATCTATTGTATAGACCTATAATCAAATAACCATCTTTCTTTAGAAATTTAGTTAAGTTTTGAAATCCTAAATAAGGGTTATCGGTATGATGTAAAACTCCACTACACCAAATTATATCAAAAAAATTATACGGTAGAATATTTTCATTTAACAGATCGCCTTTGATAGTTTTGATATTTTTAATTTTCTCTTTATCAAAAAATTTTTGAGCAACATCTAAAGATTTTTTTGTAGCATCTAACGAATATAAGATATTACCTGAACTAATTGCAAGATAACAAGATAGTTGAGCAGTTCCGCATCCTGCCTCAAGAATTTTTTTGTTTGAACCGGCAAAAATTTTGAATTGTTTTGATAAGATATTTTTATCGCCTTTTATAAGAATATCTAATTTGTTTTCATTAACTTGATATGAAGGAAAAGGGTTCTTGCTATAGAAATTTTCAACTTTTTCAGTTGTTTTTGTTTTTTTTTTATCCATGTATTTAATTCTTTTTTAACATGGACTTAATTTTTAGTTTATTTTTTTTATTTTTAAAATCTCTTGGAAAATTTTTACAAAATTTAAAAATATCTTTATATGTATAATTGTAATAATTTTTATTAATTTCATAGTATGTCTCTAAAAATTTTTTTACGTATTTATAATCCTCTTTGGTATCAATTGTCATTGAACTTCTGTTAAGATTAGCTGTTTTTACAGGCGAACTACCAATATTAAAGAAGCTTGCATTATCTTTTATATAATTAGTCAAATATTCAGTATCATTTAAATTTATTGCATTTTCATAGATAAATTTAAGCGTATCAAAATCGAAAATCTCAGTTTCTGTACCTCCAATCAATTTTTTATGATCGACATAATCAAAGTTTTTGTCTAAAAAATAATTTAAAGATAATTGAAAGTGTTCATTATCAATCAAAATATCGTCTCCTGTTATCCTCACAACAATATCAGGTTTAATTTTTTTTAAAGGTTGCATAATTCTATCTAAAACATTTAAAGTTGATCCTCTAAAATATTGAATATTATTTTTTTTTGCTAATTTTACTAAAGCATCATCAGATTTATCTTTAGTTGTACAAAATATAATTTTATCAACATTGTTTAACATTTTTACTTTCTTAAAAAGATGTTCTAATACACAGCTGTTTCCAATTTTTAAACTAGCTTTATTTTTTAGTCTTTTGGAATTTGATCTCGCAACAATTGTCACACATACTTTATTTTTAAAATATTTTTTTTTTATAATAGACCCTTTTTTTATTGGTAATATTATTTCTCTATTATTATATCTATTAAAGTTTAATGGGTAAGTCCCCTTTTCAGGGTGTCTAAGCATTTCTACATCATTAAGTTTTAATTTATCTTTTTTTTTTAAATTTTTTTTTACAATCCAATTTTTTTTAACTTCTTCTCGATATTTTATTTCATTTTTGCTAAACCAATCTTGTCCACCAATTAGTGCTAATTCAGAATTTCTAACTACATCAATAAATTGTTTAAGTTTTCTTGGTTCTATAGATGAAAAATAATCAACACCTTTTTTTTTTCGATTTAAGGTTACATGTTTTTCAATATAATTAACTCCTATACCCATTGAAATTAAAGGTAAATAAAAATTAAATTTACTAGATCCAGATGTATGATCTTGATATCCATAATCAAATTTTCGTCCAAAATAATTCATCAAAATTTTTAATTTTTGAAAATTTACATCTTTTATAGAGGTTGGATAACTTTGAAAACCATGCATTAATATAACATTTTTATTTTCTAAAAATTTTATTGTATTTTTTAACTCGATAAGATTACTGCCTCCACAAGAAATAAAAATTTTTTTTTTATATTTTTTTAATTGTTTCAAAATTTTTATATTAGATAAGTCAGACGAATGTATTTTTATCCCATCTAAATTTGATTTAATTGCAAATTTTAATGCATCTACTCCAAATACGTCTGCATATATTTTTTTTACATACTTTCTGTTTTTTAAAGTTTTAAAAATATGACTCCAAATTTTTTTTGAAAATGATTGTTTTTTAAAATGATTGTACCTATGATGACTTTTACTTAGAAACTCATGTGGAAAGTAAATTTGATACTTAATTGCATGAGCGTTTGCTTTGGCTGCTGCTAGTCCTAATTCTAGAGCATTTTTATGATTACCCTGATGTGCATTTGCTATTTCAGCAATTACTTCTATGCTCATTCTATTTTTTTCCATTTATATGTTTCTTTAAATGGACATTTTTTACATATTGGTATTTGATCTGCTCTATTTTTGATATGGGCATCTCTTACAGTATTAATATCTTTGCCATACCAAATATCTTTTAAAACTTTAACCTTTTTTTCTGGTTCATTATTTTTTGTAGGAAGATTTAAATTCATCATTTGGAAACCTTTATTTTTTTTGTCTGCTTTTTCTTTTACTGATTTATACTCTTTTAAACCGTTTTCTATTCCAAGCTTGTCCAAATAACCAACTGTATGAGTTGCACCCCAATCATAACAACACATGCCAACTTTTCCGTCATAAGTAGTTAAAACTCTTTGAAATGGTTGTTCGCATGGAAGTCTACCTTCAGAAATATAAATATTGTTCTTAGAATCTTTTAATAATACTGCATCTTTACCATATTTTTCAATTAAACCTTTTTTTTGATTTTTTATAAGTTTTGCAAAATTTTGATCTAAATCAGTTAGATCACCACCTCTTTCGGTGTATTGTTTTACAGAAACATCATCAACTATGTCCTTAAACAATTTATAATATTCATCTTGAACTTTTCTAGTCTTATCGGTTAGTATCATTTGTATTTTAGTTCTTGGAAATGGGGAGCCAGCATCACTTCTGATTTTATTAAATTTTGTTATATTTTTTAAAATTGTTTCAAAATTATTTTTTTTAAATCTTCCAGGTCTCATTTTTTCGTACGTTTCTTTATTTCCGCCATCAAATGAATAAATCATTAAATCTAGCCCGCTGTTAATGAGTTCTTTTGATTTTTTTTCATCTAAAACAGTCGCATTAGTGTTAATAATAGTTTCTAAGACTCCTTTTTTTTTTGCATATTTAATAATTTTGCCTAATGATGGGTTTAAGAGTGGCTCACCTCTCCAATTAAATTTCATTGATGGTACTTTTAGTTCGGCTGCTTGATCAATTAATTTGAATGCTAATTGTTTACTCATTATTTTATCAGGTGTAGCAACATATTGCCTATAACAAAATGGACATGCCAAATCACAAACAGAGGCAACTTCAATATCAAAACATAACGGTTTAAAATCTCTATTTTTTTGTTCTTCGACATTATTAAAGTTTCTGAATGCATTTTTAGGTTGATTGTGCCATTTTTCACGATATTCAATATATTTCGATTTAAAAATTTTTAGTATTTTTTGTTTTTGTGTTTCTGACTTTCCTTGAGTTTTAAATATAAATGCTTTGTTTAAATGCATATTTTGTGTCATCCACTTTATTTTTTCTTTCTCACCTCCAGAAAGATTTTCTATTGCTAATTTTCTAGTTGAGCTTTTGACTTGATCGGATTGAAAATCACATCCTATTCCAACAATTTTATTCTGATTTTTAGGCATTTTGTAATGTTATTTTTTCAAAAGCTCTAATTTTTTTTTTTATTTTTTTTCCTACCAGCTTACTACAATCTCTAGCATCAACACCATGATTTGGTCTTAAACAGACTAGGTCTTCAAATTTAATTATATGTCCTTTATTAAGATCCTTATTAAAATAAATAGCCCTTCTAAATGATTTTACATGTCCAGATATTATCTCATTTTTTGTTGGTTTTTTATACTTATCACCCATGAATTTTCTCAATCTTTTAATGTCATTAATTAAGTTTATTGTTTCTTTTGATGTTAAAGAAATTTTATGATCTCTAAATTTTTTGTATTTTCTTGTATCTGTGAAATGAAATTCCATTACATCCGCACCCTTGATATATGCCGCTCTTAATGCAAGACTTCCAAGTGAATGATCTGAATATCCAACTGTCATTCTTGTCTGATTTCTAATAGTTTCTAAACAATTCAGATTAATTTCATTATCATTAGTAGGGTAAGTTGAGGTACACTGTAAAATTGCCAAATTTTTTTTATTTTTGTATATAGAGTTCTGTTTTTGAATAAATTTAATTGTTTTTTTGATTTCAGATATATTTGATAAACCAGTAGATAATATTATTGGCTTTCCTCTTAATGCAAATTCTTTTATAATAGGATACGCTGTTAAATCACCCGAGCCAATTTTATAATAATCAAGATATTTATCTATCCATTTTAACATGTCTAAATCCCAAACTGAGGCAAGATATTTTAAACCATTAGATCTACACATTTCTGCAAGGAAAATATGTTGGTTTTTATTTAATTCAAATTTTTTAAAATGATTAAATCTTTTCTTTGACTCCACTGGACTCACCAAACTCGAACCAGAGTAAAGTTGTAGTTTAACAATATCAACATCAGATTTTATTGCGAGATTTACAAGTTTTTTTGCATAACTAAAGTTACCCTCATGATTTCCTCCAACTTCAGCAATCAGAAGAGGACCATGTTTTCCCACCCAGTTATTTTTTGTTTTCATCGCTTTTAACGATAACTTTATTTTGTTTACTTAAACTCTTCAATAAATGTTTTAATGATGTTGTAATAACTACTTTTAGTTATATTATTCACTAATAAGATAATTAAATTTGAACATCTCATGTTAATGTTAAGAACTAGATTTATTAATTCGATTTGAATATAAAATTAAGTAAACATTAAGAAAACAACATTCAACTTTAGTATTAAATCTATAAATAAAATTTTTTTCAGTGCATAAATCAAGCCAATTGAGCTATTAGTACTGGTCAGCTACATGCGTTACCGCACTTCCACACCCAGCCTATCAACGTGGTGGTCTACCACGGCTCTATAGGAAGAACTAGTTTTAAGGTGAGTTTCCCGCTTAGATGCTTTCAGCAGTTATCTCGTCCGTACTTAGCTACCCGGCACTGCAGCTGGCGCTACAACCGGTCCACCAGTGGTACGTCCATCCCGGTCCTCTCGTACTAGGGACAGCTCCTCTCAATTCTTCTACACGCATAGCAGATAGGGACCGAACTGTCTCACGACGTTCTGAACCCAGCTCACGTACCACTTTAATTGGCGAACAGCCAAACCCTTGGGACCTGCTCCAGCCCCAGGATGTGATGAGCCGACATCGAGGTGCCAAACACTGCCGTCGATATGAGCTCTTGGGCAGTATCAGCCTGTTATCCCCGGCGTACCTTTTATCCGTTGAGCGATGGCCCTTCCACTCAGAACCACCGGATCACTATGACCGACTTTCGTCTCTGCTCGACTTGTCAGTCTCACAGTCAGGCAAGCTTATGCCATTGCACTCTACGAACGATTTCTGACCGTTCTGAGCTTACCTTCGCACGCCTCCGTTACTATTTGGGAGGCGACCGCCCCAGTCAAACTACCCACCATACAATGTCTTGATGCCGGATGACGGCTATCAGTTAGATGTCAAGAAAAACAAAAGAGGTATTTCACTGGTGACTCCACGTTAACTGACGCCAACGCTTCGATGTCTCCCTCCTATGCTAAATATGTTTTTCCTAACACCAATGTAAAGTTGCAGTAAAGGTGCACGGGGTCTTTCCGTCTAACTACGCGAACTCCGCATCTTCACGGAGAATTCAATTTCACTGAGTTGATGTTGGAGACAGCGGAGAAATCGTTACGCCATTCATGCAGGTCGGAACTTACCCGACAAGGAATTTCGCTACCTTAGGACCGTTATAGTTACGGCCGCCGTTTACTGGGGCTTCAGAAATGAGCTTGCACCCATCGCATTAACCTTCCAGCACCGGGCAGGCGTCAGACCCTATACATCCACTTACGTGTTAGCAGAGCCCTGTGTTTTTGATAAACAGTCGCTTCTCCCTGGCTTGTGCCACCCTTTAATGGTTGCCCAAAAAAAGGTCTTCCTTATTCCGAAGTTACGGAAGCATTTTGCCGAGTTCCTTCAACATCATTCTCTCAAGCGCCTAAATATACTCTATTAATCCACCTGTGTCGGTTTAGGGTACGGTCTAATGATGGAGCTATTTCCTGGGACTTTTTCGCGGCATGTTCAATCCATTAAGAACATACAACTTACAAAATCCGTCACTACCATCTGGTTAAGGAATATTAACCTTATTTCCATCGACTACGGCTTTCGCCCTCGTCTTAGGGGCCGACTAACTCTGCGCGGATTAACCTTGCGCAGAAACCCTTGGATTTTCGGCGAAGAAGTTTTTCACTTCTTTAATCGTTACTCATGTCAGCATTCGCACTTCTGATACCTCCAGGATCCCTCACGGGTATCCCTTTACAGGCTTACAGAACGTTCCGCTACCGCTTATAAAGTTCGAAAACTTTATAAACCCACAGATTCGGTATGTGATTTTAGCCCCGTTACATCTTCGGCGCAGAAACTCTATTAGACCGGTGAGCTGTTACGCTATCTTTAAAGGATGGCTGCTTCTAAGCCAACCTCCCGGCTGTTATGGAATTTCCACATCCTTTCACACTTAATCACAATTTTGGGACCTTATCTGGTGGTCTGGGCTCTTTCCCTCTCGACCATGGACCTTAGCACCCACAGTCTGTCTGTTGAAGAACTACGTTCAGCATTCGGAGTTTTATTAGGTTTGGTAAGAATCTCTTCCCCCTAGCCCATTTAGTGCTCTACCTCTGAACGCATATTTATTCAACGCACTACCTAAATAGTTTTCGCGGAAAACCAGCTATCTACGAATTTGGTTGGCCTTTCACCCCTTACCACAAGTCATCCAAAGACTTTTCAACGTCAACTGGTTCGGTCCTCCAGCAAGTGTTACCTTGCATTCAACCTGCTCATGGTAAGCTCATTCGTTTTCGGGTCTAATTCATAAAACTAATCGCCCTATTAAGACTTGCTTTCGCTACGCCTACACCTAGATGGCTTAAGCTTGCTTTATAAATTAAGTCACTGACCCATTATACAAAAGGTACGCCGTCACTCTAAAAAGAGCTTCGACTGATTGTAGGCATGCGGTTTCAGGTTCTATTTCACTCCCCTAATAGGGGTTCTTTTCACCTTTCCCTCACGGTACTAGTTCACTATCGGTCACTGAAGAGTATTTAGGCTTAGAGGGTGGTCCCCCTATATTCGAGCAGGATTTCACGTGTCCCGCTTTACTCAAGAAATTTGTCAAACATTACTCATACGGGACTATCACCCTCTGTGGTTAGCTTTTCCAAACTATTCAAATTTTTTTAACAAATCTACTGGCCTATTCCGGTTTCGCTCGCCACTACTAACGGAATCTCAATTGATTTCTTTTCCTCCGGTTACTTAGATGTTTCAGTTCTCCGGGTTGTCTCTTTAAACCTATGTATTCAGTTTAAAGTACCACATAAAGTGGTAGGTTTCCCCATTCGGAAATTTACGGATCAAAACTTGCATACAGCTCCCCGTAACTTATCGCAGTATACCACGTCCTTCATCGGCTTTCAGTGCCAAGGCATCCGCCACACGCCCTTAAACGCTTGATTTATGCACAGAAAAAAATTCTGTGTTGAATCAAATTTTTTAAAAAATATTCATCATTTCGAATATTAATTGATTGTTCAAATATCTTTAATGAACAATCGGATATAGATATTGATAATATAAAAATAATTTACGATTTAAATAACTAAGTGTTTCCTGGTGGAGGATAGCGGGATCGAACCGCTGACCTCCTGAATGCAAATCAGGCGCTCTCCCAGCTGAGCTAATCCCCCAGAAATTGGTGGGCCGAGAAAGACTCGAACTTTCGACCCCACCCTTATCAAGGGTGTGCTCTAACCAACTGAGCTACCGGCCCCTTTTGTGCAAAAAGGAGAAACACAATTTTAAAAAGAGAAATGAGGACGGTCAACATTAACCTGTTATATTATTTAGATTAAGAAATAATCCTTAATCATCCTTAGAAAGGAGGTAATCCAGCCGCAGGTTCCCCTACGGCTACCTTGTTACGACTTCACCCCAGTCGCTGACTATACCGTAGTCAAGGGTTTAAAACCTTGCCTTAAGGTAGAACCAACTCCCATGGTGTGACGGGCGGTGTGTACAAGACCCGGGAACGTATTCACCGCGGCGCGCTGATCCGCGATTACTAGTAATTCCAGCTTCATGTACTCGAGTTGCAGAGTACAATCCGAACTGAGGCATCTTTTTAGGATTTGCTTGATGTCGCCATCTTGCTTCCTATTGTAAATGCCATTGTAGCACGTGTGTAGCCCAACACGTAAGGGCCATGAGGACTTGACGTCATCCCCACCTTCCTCCAGCTTATCACTGGCAGTTCTTTCAGAGTGCCCAACTAAATGATGGCAACTAAAAGTGAGGGTTGCGCTCGTTGCGGGACTTAACCCAACATCTCACGACACGAGCTGACGACAGCCATGCAGCACCTGTGTTTCGTCCGGCCGAACCGAAAACTCTAATCTCTTAGAGTCGCGACGAACATGTCAAGTGTTGGTAAGGTTCTGCGCGTATCTTCGAATTAAACCACATGCTCCACTACTTGTGCGGGTCCCCGTCAATTCATTTGAGTTTTAACCTTGCGGTCGTACTCCCCAGGCGGTGTGTTTAATGCTTTCGCTGCGACACTGAAAATAAATTTCCAACGTCTAACACACATCGTTTACGGCATGGACTACGAGGGTATCTAATCCTCTTCGCTACCCATGCTTTCGTTCCTCAGTGTCAGTAATGATCCAGAAAGCTGCCTTCGCAATTGGTATTCTTTCTAATATCTACGAATTTCACCTCTACACTAGAAATTCTGCTTTCCTCTATCATACTCTAGCTAAAAAGTTTTGATGGCAGTTCCAGAGTTAAGCTCTGGGATTTCACCACCAACTTTTTTAACCACCTACGAACTCTTTAAGCCCAGTAATTCCGAACTACGCTAGGTCCCTTCGTATTACCGCGGCTGCTGGCACGAAGTTAGCCGGACCTTCTTATTCGGGTACAGTCATTTTCTTCCCCGACGAAAGAGCTTTACAACCCAAAGGCCTTCTTCACTCACGCGGCATCGCTGCATCAGAGTTTCCTCCATTGTGCAATATTCCCTACTGCTGCCTCCCGTAGGAGTTTGGGCCGTGTCTCAGTCCCAATGTGGCTGATCATCCTCTCAGATCAGCTATAGATCAAAGTCTTGGTAGGCCATTACCCCACCAACAAACTAATCAAGTGCAGGCTCATCCTTCGGCGCATAAAGCTTTCTCCGTAAAGACTTATGAGGTATTAGCACAAGTTTCCTCGTGTTATTCCTCACCAAAGGGTAGATACCTACATGTTACTCACCCGTCTGCCACTAAGTATTGCTACTTCGTTCGACTTGCATGTATAAGGCGTGCCGCCAGCGTACGTTCTGAGCCATGATCAAACTCTCAAGTTTAAAAACGGCGCACACTAGCTTCTATACAAATACTAAGAATAATACTTGTATAATGTTGAAGTGTGTACGACAAATTTTGGTAACCTTAACCGTCCACACTTCTCTTCTTAAAATATTAACAATTCAAATAGCTAATTGAGCTATTAAGCCCAATAAATAACATTTTTTATATGTTGAGTGTGACGCTTATATTGGAAATAATTTATAAATCAAGTTTTTAGATAAACAAAAAATGTGTTAAAAAGTCATATAAATCAACATTTTTAATCTAGTAGTCTGACAGTGTTAATAAAATATAAAAGAAAAATAAAATCACTTTCACATTTTTTATGGTTAATTTTATTAATAATTATTACCAGTTTTGTAACCTATTTTTATGAATTGAATAGAGACACTCAATATAAAAATATAAAAAAAACACTAAACAATATTTACTTTCAAAAAACTTTTGCAAAAATAACTTCTGAACTGGAGAATAGATACACAGAATTTCAGTATATTGTTAAAGAAGGAGATAATTACGAGAGTATTATTAATAAAATTGAAATAACAAAAAAAGAAAAAAAATTATTTCTTGAGACAGTAAAAAAAAATAAAAAAATAAAAATATTAAGACCTAATCAAAAAATTTATTTTAAAATTGATAGAAAAAATATCCCAAAGATTGAAAAATTTATTATTGAGATTAGTAAAAA
This sequence comes from uncultured Pelagibacteraceae bacterium, assembly GCA_902549785.1. Next base: position 11,402 of record CACCWT010000008.1, on the reverse strand, counting down.
AAAAGAAGTAAAATATATAAGAGATTATGAGAAAAATATTTTTAATTCAAAAATATTAGAGAAAGAACTTACCAAAATTATTACTTATAAAGAAAGTATAATTACAAATAGCTTGTATCAAACAGCTTTAGGCTTAGAAATAATGCCAAATATTATTATTGAGTTTGCAAGATTGTATGGGTTTCAGGTAGATTTTCAAAGAGATATTTGGAAAAGTGATAGTTTTCAAATCATATATGAAGAATTTTTAAACAAGGATGGAAAGGTGATTGAAACTGGTAATATAATTTTTTCAAATTTAAATTTACAAAATAAAGATCTTAAACTTTATAGACATGAGTATGAAAAAGATAAAATTGATTATTTTGACGAGAGTGGAAAAAGTATGAGAAAAACTTTGATGAAAACGCCAATAAATGGAGCTAGATTATCTTCTTCATTTGGAAAAAGGAAACATCCTATTTTAGGTTTTACAAAAATGCATACTGGAACTGATTTTGCTGCTCCAACTGGTACACCTATACTTGCCTCAGGCGATGGTTTGGTGGTTAGAGCCCAATGGTGTGGTGGAGGAGGAAATTGTGTAAAAATAAAACATAATAGAGTTTATCAAACTGTTTACGCACATATGTCAAAGTTTGCTAGAGGCATCAAAAAAGGTGCTAGAGTAAAACAGGGTCAAATAATTGGTTATGTTGGTTCTACAGGTCTTTCTACTGGTCCACATTTACATTATGAAGTTATTGAAAATGGGAAAAAAATTAATTCACAAAAACTTAAACTGCCATCAGGAAAGATACTAAAGGGTGATCAACGTAAAATATTTGAAGTAAATAAGATTAAAATTGATGTTCTAAAATCCAATTTAATATCTAAAATGTAAATTACTTTGAGGTCGTATCTTCTGCTTCTTTATTTTTGGTCTCAACTTTTATTTGATTGCTAGAGTCTACTTCTGACTCATTTGAGTTATGAATTCTTGAGTTTTCTTGAGATATAAGAATTCGTGAAAAATGCTCTGAATGTTGTAAATAGTTCTCAGATAAGATTTTGTCCCCATTTGATAAGGCTTCTCTAGCTAGATCATTGTATTTCTCAATTAGTTTTGCAGCATTTTGATTATTTTTTCCCGGATGTCGTCTTTTAAAAGCTGATCCATTTCCAAATTCTCCATTAGGTTTATTCCCATTTCCGTTTCTTCTAAAACTCCTATCTCCATTTAGTTTGAACCGACCTCTTCTATTATTATTTTTGAAATTATTCATTATTGTAATTTAGTACTTACTATACATCTGTCCTTTCCTGACAAATCTTTAGATATTTGATTAATATAGTAACCATTTTCATTAAGCATTTTAGAACATTGATCCTTTTGTCTATGTCCAACTTCGATAATTAATTTTCCATTAATTTTTAACAATTTTTTACTCTTTAAAATTACTTTTTTTAAAACACTAAATCCATCAAAACCTCCCGATAATGCTAACATAGGTTCATGGAATTTTATATCATCATCTAATCTCTTTAAATCAATACTATTTATATATGGAGGATTAGATATAATTAAATCATAATTATAAGATTTATATTTGTCAATATCGATATTAATAAAGTTAATTTTATTTTCCAATTGATGTAATTTTGCATTAGTTTTTGCAACATTTATTGCATTTTTAGATATATCTATTGCTGTTGCAGTACATTTTGGTCTTTCTTTTAATAGAGAAATGATAATACAACCTGATCCTGTTCCAACATCTAAAATTTTTTTTGACTTATCCATTGGTAAATATTTTAAAGTTTCCTCAATTATGAGTTCAGTGTCTGGCCTTGGAATCAAAACAGATTTGTTAATTAAGAACTTGGATTTCCAAAAATGTTTATAGCCAAGAATATATGCCATTGGTTCTTTTTCATATCTCCGGGATAAATATTTTTGAAATTTTGTAATATCTTTATTATCTAATTTATTATTAATATTTAATAAAATTTCTTCTCTTTTTTTGTTTGTTACTTTTGACAAGATTAATTCAGTATCCAAATATGGATTTTTAATTTTATTTTTTTTTAAAAATTTGCTCCCTCTTTTTATAATTTCACTATAGATCATATTTATATTATACTAAGTTCATTTTCTTGAGCTTGTATAACCAAGTTTTCTATCATCTCATCGAATATTTCTCCCTCCATAAATTCAGATAATTTATGTAAAGTTAAATTAATTCTATGATCAGTTACTCTTCCTTGAGGAAAATTGTATGTTCTAATTCTCTCTGATCTATCACCGGTTCCGATTTGGCTTTTTCTATCTTTTGATCTTTCTGCATCTCTTTTTTGTCTCTCTAGTTCATAAATTCTTGATCTAAGAATTTTTAAACCTTTTTCTTTGTTTCTTATTTGTGATTTTTCGTCCTGTTGGCTAACAACTATCCCCGTCGGAATGTGAGTGATCCTTACAGCTGAGTCTGTTGTGTTTACACTTTGACCTCCAGGACCACTACTTCTAAATACATCAATTCTTAAATCCTTATCTTCGATTTTTACATCAACTTCTTCAGCTTCTGGCATCACTGCAACCGTAGCAGCAGATGTGTGAATTCTTCCTTGGGTTTCAGTATCTGGAACTCTTTGAACACGATGAACACCACTTTCATACTTTAACGAAGAATAGATATTTTTACCTTTTATAGACGCAATAACTTCTTTTAATCCTCCAGCATCACTTTTAGAAATTGATATAACCTCAAGTAACCATTTCTTTTTGTGACTTACTTTTTCATACATCTTAAATAGATCTGAGGCAAATAAACTTGCTTCTAAGCCTCCTGTTCCAGCTCTTATTTCAATCATTGCATTTTTTGTATCAGCTTCATCTTTTGGTAACAAAAATAATTTTATTTTTTTTTCGTTTCTTTCATTAATTTTTTCAAGTTCATTTAACTCACTTATAGCTAGGTCTTTCATCTCATTATCTGAATTATTATCGTTGATTAATTTTTCTAGTTCATCTTTATTTTTTTTAAAATTAAAGTATGAATTAGCTTCTTTAATGATATCATTTAAGTCCGAGTATTCCTTAGACTTTTCCGCAAATGTTTTTTTATCTATTTCTTGAGACGAAAGTTCTTTTTCTAATCTGGAATGCTTAGATATTAAGTCTTGAACTTTTGATAAAGGTAACATTATTTTGCTTTTTCGATTTCCTCTACTTTTTCTTCGACTAATTGTACAACCTTAGAAATCATCTCATCACTTGATATTTTTTCTGTTTCAACTCCATTTAAGTAAAGCATGTTGTTGCCCTTACCTCCCCCAGTAATACCTATATCCGTTTGAGCTGCCTCACCAGGTCCATTCACTACACATCCAATTATAGATAAAGAAATAGGGGTTTTTATATGAGATAGTCTATCTTCTAACTTTTTAACAGTTTCTATGACATTAAAAGCTTGTCTAGCACAAGATGGACAAGAAATAATTTTTACGCCTCTATTTCGTAAATTGAGTGATTTAAGTATTTCATTTCCAACTTTTATCTCCTCTACCGGATCGTCAGATAAAGAAACTCTCACAGTATCTCCAATACCACTCATAAGAAGTGATCCAAAACCAATAGAAGATTTTATACTACCAGGTAAAAATGTTCCTGCCTCAGTAATACCTAAATGTAGTGGATAATTAGTAGCTTTAGAAAGTTGTCTGTAAGCTTCGATAGACAAAAATACATCAGAGGATTTTACGCTAACTTTAAATTCATAAAAGTCAAAGTCCTCAACAATACTAATATTCCTTAAGGCACTCTCTACTAGAGCTTCTGGACAAGGTTCTTTATATTTTTCTAATAAGTCTTTTTCTAAAGATCCAGCATTAACACCAATTCTTATTGAACAGTTGTTATTTTTTGCTGCTGAAATTACTTCTTTAATTTTTTTTTTTTCTCCAATATTTCCTGGATTAATTCTAAGACAAGCAGCTCCACTTTCTGCTGCCTCTATTGCTCTTTTGTAGTGAAAATGAATGTCAGCAACTATTGGTATAGAAGTATTTTTAATAATATCTTTAAGAGCTTTAGTTGAATCTTCGTCTGGACATGATACCCTTACAATATCGGCTCCAGCTTCTTCAATTTGTTTGATTTGTTTTACAGTTTCTTTAATATTTTTAGTTAACGTATTAGTCATTGATTGAACAGAAATTGGATTATCTCCTCCAACTTTTACACAACCAACATTAATTTCTTTTGTTTTTCGTCTTTTTATTTCTCTAAATGGTCTAATATTCATAAATTATTTATTTAATTTAAATTCTTTGTGAAGAGCAGATATAGCTTTTCTTACATTCTTTTTATCTATCAACACAGAAATTTTTATTTCTGAGGTAGATATTACTTGAATATTTATTTTTTGTTTAGCAAGTGTCTGGAACATTCGATAAGTAACTCCAGGAGTAGTAACCATTCCTACTCCAATTATTGATACTTTTGAAACATTATTGTCAAATATCAAATCTCTAAAATTTATTTTTTTATTTTGCAAAATAATTTTTTTTGTTTTGCTTAGATCATCTGACTTTATTGTGAAAGTTAAATCAGTTTCTTTTCCATTAGCAGAAATATTTTGTACTACCATATCTACATTTATAGAGTTTTCAGACAACGGTTTAAAAATTGATGCTGCAATACCAGGCTTGTCTTTTACACCTATAAGAGTAACTTTTGCATCATTAGTAGTATTAGAAATCCCAGTTATAATTTTATTATTTATTAAATTTTTTCTTTTTGTTATTAGAGTGCCCTCATTATCTGTAAAGGAAGATCTCACCTCTATATCCACCTTATTTAATCTTGCATCTTGAATTGAGTGAGGTTGCATAACTTTTGCACCAAGAGAGGCCATTTCTAGCATTTCTTCATAAGATATAACTCTTATTTTTTTGGCTGACTTAAGTTTATTTGGATCTGTGGAATAAACACCATCAACATCAGTATATATTATACATTTTTCAGCATTAAAAAACTTAGCAAACATAATAGCGCTTGCATCTGTGCCACCCCTGCCAATAGTAGTTATTCTGTTTTTATTGTTAATACCTTGAAATCCTGTGATTATTGGGATACCTCCTTTTTTTATATAACTCAAGATTTTACCTTTGTTAATTTTATTAATTCTTGAAAATTTGTATTTTCCCTCTGTATTGATAGGGATTTGCCACGATACCCATGATCTAGAATTGAAACCTTGATTAATCAACTCTCCTGAGATCAGTGCACAGGACATTTGCTCTCCCGATGAAACTAAAACATCATATTCTGAGTCTGAAAAATTTTTGCTAATTTTTTTGGATAAATTGATTAAATTATTTGTCACACCACTCATTGCAGAAGAAAGTACAATTACATTGTATTTTTTTTTATATTTGGCAATAATCTTTGCAACTCTTTTAATTCTATCAGTTGTACCAACTGAAGTACCTCCAAATTTTAAGACAATTATTTTCATTGATAATTATTTTTTAATATAAATTAAAATATATTGATAAAATACATCTTGATTGTAATGTCAACAAACAATGAAAAATAACACAATAAATAAAAAAGAAATAGAAAAATTCTCAAAAATAGCTGAGGAATGGTGGGATCCTAAAGGAAAATTTAAGCCATTACATAAATTTAACCCTATAAGAATTACATACATAAGAGATACAATTTTGTCTGAGTTTAAAATTAAAAAAGAGCATGAACCCTTTAAAGGATTGAGTATTTTGGATATTGGATGTGGTGGTGGATTACTTTCAGAACCCATGGCCAAGCTTGGTGCAGAGGTTGTTGGCATAGATGCTTCATTTAAAAATATACAGGTAGCTAAGTATCATTTAAAGAAAAGTAAACTTAAAATTAAATATTATAATTCTTCTCCAGAAAATTTAAAACTTAAGAAAAAATTTGATATAATTTTAAACATGGAAATTGTTGAACATGTTGAAGATATTGATATTTTTATTAAAGAAAGCTCAAAATTTTTAAAAAAATCAGGTGTTATGTTCATTGCTACCTTAAACAAAACACTTAAATCTTACTTATTTGCGATCATAGGGGCTGAGTATGTTTTAAAGTGGCTTCCAATAGGCACTCATGATTGGGAAAAATTTGTTAAACCAGAGTATTTAACGAATATTTGTAAAAAAAATTCATTAAAATTAAAAAAAATTGATGGAATGACTTTTAACCCTATCTTAGATAAATGGTCTGTTTCATCTGACAAATCTGTAAATTATATTTCAGAATTTAAGAAAGTTTAATTTTTATCGTCTTCAATCCATGGAATAATATCAGTTTCTATTCCTTCTTCTTTTAATTCTTTAACATCTTTAAGTGAAGCACTACCATAAATACCTTTTTTTGGTTTCTTTTTGTCATAATGGATTGATCTTGCTTTGTAAGTAAAATTTTCACCCACGTATTCAAAGTTATCTTTTACAAATTTTTTGTAATCAGAAAGTTTTTTTCGAATCTCTTTGTATTTTTTTATTTCTTTTAAATTTTCTTTTTTTTTAGTGTTCAATAAATTTGGGGACATCAATGACTTTTCAACATTTAGTGACTCACATGATTGACAATTCAAAAGTTTTAATTTGAGCAGTCTATCATATTCATCTGAAGTACTAAACCAGCTTTCAAATTCTTGATCACAATCTTTACATTTTAGTAAATATTTAATCATAATTATTATCTAAATATTAACCTATAAAATTTCAATATAGCTAAGTCCTATAATCAGCATTAATTTCTATATATTTTTTTGTTAAATCCATAGTGTACGATTTAAATTTTTTAACTCCCTGACCAATATCAACTTCAATTTCAATTGACTTACCTTTCATGTATTCCATAACTTTTTCTTCATCATAAGACTTATATAAAGATCCTTTGTGATAAATTTTATATGGTCCAAAAGAGATAGATAATTTTTGTTCATTGATTTTTGAGTCACTGTTTCCAATTGCCATTGCTACTCTCCCCCAATTTGGATCTTCTCCCGCAATTGCTGTCTTCACTAATAATGAGTTTGCTATTTTAAAAGATATATTTTTTGCATCTTTTTCAGTTTTACAATTGATACAATTAATAGAAATAAATTTAGATGCTCCCTCACCATCAGAAACAACTTGCATAGCTAAATTTAATAAAACGTCATGAACTGCCTTGTTAAAATTTTTAAGTTTACTATCACTATATTTTTTTATTTCTGAATGATTAACTTTGCTTGTTGAAAATATAGAAACCATGTCATTTGTACTTGTATCACCATCACATGAAATTGCATTGAATGTTGTCTTTATATTATTTTTTAAAACATCCTTTAAAACTGATGAGGATAAGGTTGCATCAGTAAATATATAACCCAATGTAGTTGCCATATTTGGGTAGATCATGCCTGAGCCTTTTGCAATTCCATATATTTTAATTGTTGATGAACCAATTTTTGTCTCAGCCATCGATAATTTGGGTTTTAAATCTGTTGTGATTATGCCCATTGCAGCTTTCATCCAGATTAATTTATTTTGTGTATATTTTATTTTCTCAACTAATTGAGGTAGTGAAGTTTTAATTTTTTCTAATGGAAATTTCTCTCCTATAGTACCTGTGCAACCAAAAAGTATTTCTTTTGAAGAAATTTCTTTAGGAGCATCTTCATCTCTTTTTTGTATCTCAGTTAATTTTGAGGATAAGTCTAAAGAAATTTTCTTCAATGCATCGTAGCCCTCTGAACCTGTTAATGCATTGGCATTTCTAGTATTAACTAATAATGCAAATATTTTTTTTGCTTTAATTTTTTTATTCCATTTTAGATTTTCTGATATTAACTTTGATTGAGTATAGACAGAGGCATAATTTGCACCATCTCTGAAATAAAATAAAACTAATTCATCTCTCTTAAATTTATATAAACCTGCGCTCACTGCAGAAATTGAAACTCCATCAATATGATCTAAATCTTGGAAATCAACAATTTTAGAGCTTTGATTGCTAGTATTTATAAAATTGTTTATGTTAAATTTCATGATATTTAAAATAATTAAATAATTACTATATATTTCTAATATTTATTTTTATATCAAAATGTTTAACCCACTTAATATATTTTCAAAGCTTATTAAAAGCGGAAATGAAAAGGAACTAGGCCGAATTCAACAAATAGTCAATAAAGTTAATCTTTTGGAAAAAGATTTGGAAAATTTGTCTGACGAAATGTTTCCAAAAAAAACTAAGAAACTAATTGATGAAATTAAAAATGGTAGAAGTCTAAACGACGTCTTACCTGAAGCTTTCTCAATGGTTAGAGAAGCCTCTAAAAGAATTAGAAATGAGAGACACTTTGATGTTCAGCTAATCGGTGGAGTTGTAATCCATGAGAATAAAATTGCAGAAATGAAAACTGGAGAAGGTAAAACATTAACTATAGCCCTTGCCGCTTTCCTGAACGCTCTAGAAAAAAAAGGTGTCCATATTGTAACAGTAAATGATTATTTGGCTAAAAGAGATAGTGAAAATATGGGGGAGATTTATAAGTTTTTAGGTTTAACTTGTGGATATATTAATACTGGGCAAGATGACTTAGAGAGAAAAGAAAATTATTCAAAAGATATAACTTATTCTACCAATAGTGAATTGGGCTTCGATTATTTAAGAGATAATATGAAATTTTCCAAAGAGACCATGGTTCAAAGAGAACATAATTATGCGATTGTTGATGAAATTGATTCATGTTTAATTGATGAAGCTAGAACACCCCTTATAATTTCAGGAGCGACGGAAGATAAAACTAATCAATACATAGCTATTGATAAACTTGTGAAAAATTTAAAAGAGGAAGATTTTGAAATTGATGAGAAAGATAGAAATATTTTATTGACTAATAAGGGTGTGGATAATGTTGAAAATATATTTTCTAATGCTGGTATACTTAAAAATAGAAATTTTTACGATCCAGAAAATCTTCATATTGTTCATTTGGTTAATCAATCCTTACGTGCTATTCATCTTTTCCAGAGTGGTAGAGATTACATTGTTAAAGACGGACAGATAATAATAATTGACGAGCAAACAGGTAGACAGTTGCCAGGAAGAAGGTTTGGTGATGGTCTTCATCAAAGTCTAGAGGCAAAAGAAAACTTAACAATTAATGCTGAAAATCAAACTTTAGCATCAATTACCTACCAAAATTTCTTTAAACTTTATAAAAAAATAGCTGGATGCACTGGTACAGCATTGACAGAGTCAGAAGAGTTTTTTGAAATTTATAATCTACCAGTAGTATCAATTCCTACTAATAAGCTGATGATCAGAAAAGATTCGAATGATCAAATTTTTAGGACTAGTAAAGAAAAAGATGAAGCAATAATTAGTAAGATTGTTGAATGTAACGCAAAAGGACAACCATTATTAGTTTTCACTTCAAGTATAAATAAATCTGAACACTTCTCAAATCTGTTGGATAAAAAAAATATAAAACACACAGTTTTAAATGCGAAAAATCACCAAAGAGAAGCTGAAATTATTGCAGATGCAGGAAAAAGAAACTCAATAATTATTACGACAAGTATTTCAGGAAGAGGCGTTGACATCAAATTAGGAGGTCAGGATGAGAGTGATAAAGCTGAAATAAAAAAATTGGGAGGATTGTTTGTTATTGGTACAGAAAGGATGGAAAGTAGAAGAGTAGATAATCAAGCAAGAGGAAGATCAGGAAGACAAGGTGATGAAGGTAGCTCTATATTCTATGTAAGCTTAGAAGATGATTTAATGAGAATATTTGGCTCTGAGTCTATGAATAATATACTTGAAAAACTTGGGCTTAAAGATGGAGAAAGTATAGACCATCCATGGATAAATAAAGCGTTAGAGAGAGCACAACAAAAAGTTGAAGCAAGAAATTTTGATATTAGAAAAACTCTTTTGAAGTTTGATAATGTTTTAAACGATCAAAGACAAGTAATATTTTCACAAAGAAATGAAGTAATAGAAAATAAAGACTCTAAGCAATATTCTGAAAATTTTTTGAATGAAATTATTGATGATTTGAAACTTAAGAAAACTAAAAAGTTAGCCAATGCAGGATCAAAGGAAATCAATATGCAATTAAAATCTTTATTTGGAAAATCATTTGAAGAAAGTGAAATTAGTGAATTAGTTAACCTTGAAAATAAGGCATTTGAAGAAAAAATAAAAAATAAATTTAAAAGTTCAAGGGAAGAAAGAATAAAAATGTTAAATGAAGAACAATATAACGAAATAGAAAAAAGAATTTTTTTACAACTAATTGATCAAAATTGGAAATTACATATTCAATATTTAGAACAATTAAGACAAGTCATTGGTTTAAGATCTTATGGACAAAGAGATCCTTTAGTAGAGTATAAGAAAGAGGCATTTACGCTTTTTGAAAATTTATTAAGTAAACTTAAGTATGATTTAGTTACAATTTTGTTTAATTTAAAGTTCGTAGAAAATAGCCAAGAAGAACAAAGCAATGAAAATTTAAGTAAAAAATTTGACAAGCTTTCAACAAAAAAGATTGGAAGAAATGAACCCTGTCCTTGTAATTCTGGAAAGGCTTTGACAAAGTAGTACATGAATTAGCCCCTAAAAATAAAAAATTACTCGAAATCAGAGAAACTTTACAACAAGAAATAGATCTGTGGCATAAAAAAAATAGAGACCACAAGATTGAATATAATAAATATAAAAATTTTTTGGAAGAAATAGGTTATTTAAAAAAAGAAGGTGAAGATTTTAAAATAGCAACTAAAAATTTAGATGAAGAAATATCTAATATAGCAGGGCCACAATTAGTTGTTCCAATAATGAACTCCAGATATAGTTTGAATGCTGCGAATGCAAGGTGGGTAAGCTTATATGACAGTCTTTATGGATCAAATATAATAGAGTCTGAAGAAAGTGGAAGTGAAAAATATGATCCTTTGAGAGGACAAGAAGTGATCAAATACACTAGAAACTTTTTGAACAAATATTTTCCAATAAATGATCTTGATTGGAAAGATATTACCGGTTTAGCAGTAAATAATAAAAAACTCACAATTTATAAGGAAAATCAAGAATATAATTTATCAGATTTAGAGAAGTTTATTGGTCATAGAGGGGATGCAGCCAAACCAAATGCCATAATCTTAAAAAATAATAATCTTCATCTTGAAATAATTATTAATCCTAGAGCATTTAGTGCTGCAAGAGATGCGGCTGGTATAAGCGATATTATAATTGAGTCTGCCTTATCAACAATTTGTGACCATGAGGATAGTGTGGCCGCAGTCGATGCTGAGGATAAAGTAACTTGTTATAGAAATTGGCTAGGATTGATGAAAGGAAATTTAAAGTCAATATT
>CACCWT010000007.1 GCA_902549785.1 uncultured Pelagibacteraceae bacterium | reverse complement strand
CTATCTATTTGTAATTGGTAAGACTGAAGGTCATTTAGATCAATCAATATTTGCAAAAAATATTTTGTCTAATCATAATGGTCCTCCTCCAGAAATAAATTTATTCAATGAAAAACAAAATGGGATGAGTATTTTAAATTTAAAAAATAAGAATTTAATTGAGACATGTCATGATGTTTCCTTAGGAGGAATTTTAACAGCTATATCAAAAATGAGCATAAAAGGAGATAAAGGAGTAAAGTTATTTCCAATTGAAGGTTTAGTAAATAAATTTGAATATTTTTTTGGAGAGGACCAAGGAAGGTATATAATTGAAATAAAACCTGAGAATTTAGAAAATGTTGAAAAAATACTTAAAAAAGATTCAATCCATTTTGATAAATTGGGTATAGTGGAAAGCAATCAGATTACTTATGGGAGTGATCTAAAAATATCAATTGACGATATCAAAGAAGGCTATAAAAATTGGCTAAAGGAATATATGGTTAACTAATGGCAATGGATTTAAAAGAAATAGAAAGCTTAATAAAAGAAGCTCTTCCTGATGCAAAAATAGAAATTCAAGATCTTGCAGGTGATGGTAATCATTATTCAGCGACAGTAATTTCGTCGCAATTTGCTGGAAAAAGTAAAATTCAGCAGCACAAAATGGTATACAGTTCACTCAAAGGCAAGATGGGGAATGAATTACACGCATTAGCCGTTAAAACAAAGGAGAAGTAAATGGATAGTCAAACAAATGAATTAATTAAAAATGAAATTAACAGTAATGAAGTATGTTTGTTTATGAAGGGAACACCTGATGCTCCTCAGTGTGGGTTTTCTATGGCTGTAACAAATATTTTAAAAATGCTTGAGGTTAATTTTAAGGGTGTAAATGTTTTAGCGGACCAAAATCTTAGAGAAGGAATTAAAGTTTTTAGTGACTGGCCAACTATTCCTCAATTATATGTTAAAAATGAATTCATTGGTGGTTGTGATATAGTTAAGGAAATGTACGAAAGTGGTGAATTGGCAAAACTTTTTGAAGATAATGGAATTGATTTTAAAAAGAAGAACTAATCTTATTTAAACAATAACCTAATTTTTTTTGAGAAATATTTTTTTAACAAGTTTAAAATTGATATTTGAGCTTGAGTTTTTAAATTATCATCATCCATGTTAAATTGAATACTATCTTCCCAACTTAACTCGATTACTAAACTTTCACGAAAATATTCATTAAATTTTTTTATTGAAGCTACGGTTAAAACTGGCTCAAAGTATTGTTGTCTTTTTGAAATTTTAATTTGATTATTAACATCATCAAATACTAAGTGCCAAATATGATCTTTTTTATTTTCAAAAACTAAATTGTCTTCAAGTCTTGTGGGTACTTCGATATATCCTCTTTTTCCTACTCTAGATAATTCATTTAAAAAATAGGAAATATCCTCAACATGTTCGACTACATGAGAGGCGATAATATAATCAAATTCGTTATCTTTAAATGGCAATTTTTTTTCAGTTATTTTTACAAATGTTTTATCTTTGTAATGATCAGAATAGTCGACGATATCACTTATTGTAGTTGCATATTTATTAGCTCCATAGCCACAACCAATATCGAGAACTTTCCAGTCTGGATTTTCTGAAAGTATTTTTTCTATATGATTTTTTGATGTTCTTTTAATCAGAAAAATTATCTTGAGTAATATTCAATTACTAAATTTGGCTCCATTACAACAGGGTAAGGAACTTCTTCAAATTTAGGAATTCTTACAAATTTAACTTTTTTATTTTTTTCATCTAATTGTAAATATTCAGGCACTTCCCTTTCTTTATTCGCAAGAGCAATATCAATTAAAGCTAATTGTTTTGATTTATCTCTAATCTCAATACTGTCCTCTTCTTTTACTTGATAACTTGCAATATTAACTTTTTTTCCATTTACTCTAACATGACCATGATTAATCAATTGTCTTGAGGAAAAAATTGTGTTTGACAATTTTGATCTATAAATAACTGCATCTAGTCTTCTTTCTAATAGACCAATTAAATTTTCAGCAGTATCACCTTTCTTCATAATAGCTCTTTTATACATGTTTCTAAATTGTCTTTCATTCATGTTACCGTAATAACATTTTAATTTTTGCTTTGCTTGTAATTGAATTCCATAATCTGAAGGTTTTGCAGATTTCGTTTGACCATGTTGCCCAGGGGGATATGCTCTGGTGTTAAAAGGGCTTTTGGGTCTACCCCATAAATTAACTTTAAGCCTTCTATCAACTTTATGTTTTGAGTTTAATCGTTTTGTCATATTTCAATTATGAGTTTTATAGACTTCAAAATATTTTTGTCAATCAAGGTTTTTTGCTTAAACCTGCGAATACACTGGATAAAATACGTATTTCTTTTTGGGAAAGTTCCATTTTATAAAAAATGCTTCTTAAATTTTCAAGCATAATAGGTTTTTTTGCATTTTGTTTAAAAAAATTTTTGTTTTCAAGATTTGATAAGCAAAAATGTAACATTGCTGATATTTCTTTCTTTGTTGCTTTTTTTATTTTTTGAGATTTTTGAAAATGAACTTTATTTTTTGAAATTAATCTTGAAACTGTTTCAGCAACAATAACTAAACTATGAGAAAGATTTAATGATCTAAATTTAACATTGCTAGGAATTTGCAATGTATAATCAGCATAACTTACTTCGTTGTTTGATAATCCTGATGCTTCTGAACCAAATAAAAAAGTTACTTTTTTTGTAAAATCAATTTTTTTTAAATCTTCTAATGAAATATGTTTAATATTTTTATTTCTAAATCTTGCTGATGTAGCAATTAAAATGTCAGTATTATTTAATGATTTTTCTAAATTTGAAAAAACTTTAGTTTTTTTTATTATATCTTTAGCACCCACAGAAGTTGCTATGATTTTATCATTTGGAAATAAAGGTTGAGGTTCGACTAATGATAAATTTTTAAAACCAAAATTTTTCATACCTCTTGCGCATAATCCAATATTTTCAGATAGCTGGGGCTTATGTAGAATATATGATATATTGTTTAAATTCATTAAGCACTTGCTGGTGCATTATCTTTAAATAATTTATAATCAAGACTGTCTATTAAGGCTTTGAAAGATGCATCAATGATGTTGGGTGAAACTCCTATTGTAAACCAGTTTTTTCCTTTGGAATCTGTACTTTCAATTGAAACTCTAGTTACAGCTTCTGTTCCAGTATTTAAAATTCTGACCTTATAGTCAACTAGTCTCAAATCCTTAAGATAATCTGAGTATTTAGAAATTTTATCAATATTGTTTCGAATCGCATTATCTAATGCATTAACCGGTCCGTTTCCTTCTCCCTCACAAACAATTGTTTCACCATCAACTTCTAGTTCAGCTTTAGCTGATGAAATAATTTCACCTGAAGAATTTTTTTTAACAGATACATCGTAAGCTTTGATAATTAAATACCTGGGTATTTCTCCGACTATTCTTCTTGCTAATAATTCAAATGAAGCATCAGCACCATCATAACTATATCCAATAAACTCTCTTCCTTTTACTTCATTTAAAAGTTCTTTTATTTTAGGATCATTTTTTTTTATGTTAATCCCTATGGTTTCTAATCTTGATAGTATATTCGATTGGCCCGCCTGATCTGAAACAACAATATTTCTCACATTGCCAACTTCTTTTGGATCAATATGTTCATATGTTTTTGGGTCTTTTTGAACTGCAGAGACATGCATTCCACCTTTGTGTGAAAAAGCTGCAGCACCAACATAAGGTAAATGTTTATTAGGCTTTCTGTTTAAAATTTCATCCAATAATCTAGAACATTGTGTTAAGTGTTTAATATTCTCATCTTTTATATTTATTTCGAAATTCTTTGAAAATTCATCCTTTAAATACAAAGAAGGAATTAGAGACATCAAATTAGCATTTCCACATCTTTCACCTAAACCATTGATTGTACCCTGCACCTGTCTTACGCCTGCTTGAATTGCAACTAAGGAATTTGCAACTGCATTTTCTGTATCATTGTGTGCATGAATACCTAAATTTTTTCCAGGAATATGATTTGATACATCGGTGACTATTTTTGATATTTCATGAGGTAAAGTTCCACCATTAGTATCACACAATACAATCCATCTTGCACCTTGATCATATGCAGACTTTATACAACTTAAAGCATATTCTTTATTTGATTTATATCCATCAAAAAAATGTTCAGCATCAAACATAAATTCCTTTCCAGAATTAATAATATGTTTAGCACTTTCACTTATATTTTTTAAATTTTGTTCTTTAGATATACCTAAAGCAACATCAACATGAAAATCCCAAGATTTTCCAAATAAACAAATTGAATTTGCCTTTGAATTTATTAAAGATGATATCATTGGATCATTCTCAGCGCTATGATCTGATTTTTTTGTCATTCCAAAAGCAGTTAGTATTGAATGATTAAATGAGTGTTTTTTATTAAAAAATTCTGTATCCGTAGGATTAGCTCCTGGCCACCCACCTTCAATGTAATCAACACCAAGATTGTCTAATGCAGTAGATATTTTTTCTTTATCGTCTAACGAAAAGTCAACACCTTGTGTTTGTGCGCCATCTCGTAGAGTAGTGTCAAATATGTATATTTTGTCTGACATTTATTTAAATTTCCACGAGGTTTTACCATCTTTATCCTCTATTTGAACTCCTTTTTCTAAAAGTTCATTACGAATTTTATCTGCTAATTCATAATTTTTACTATCTCTAGCCTGATTTCGTTCTTTAATTTTATTTTCAATGTAATCATCACTTAAAATAGATTTATTTTTTTTAAAATTATCCCATTCATCTTTAGTTTCTGTTAATAAACCAATAAAATTACAAGCTGACACAAATTCTTTTTTATCCTCAATATTTCCAGATTGAGATTTTTCAAATAATTTATGAAGATTAGCAATATATTTAGGTGTATTTAAATCATCATACAAAGGCAAAAGATCATCATCAGATATTAGTTTGGGCCTCTCTAATGCTACATAACTTTTATACCATTTGTCTATAGTCTTTTGACTCTCATCTAAAAGCTTTTTGTTCCAATCCAAAGGTTGTCTATACTGTGCGCTAATTAAAGCTAGTCTTAAAGCTTGGCCGTTAACATTCTTTTTAAAATCACTTATTTTTAAAATATTTCCTTGCGATTTGGCCATTTTTTCATTTGATAATGTAATAAATCCATTATGTACCCAATAATTTGAAAAAACGTCTGTTCCATTAGCACATCTAGATTGTGCAATTTCATTTTCATGATGAGGGAAGATTAAATCTCTACCACCTCCATGAATATCGAACTTATCACCAAGATATTTTTTGGACATTACAGAGCATTCTAAGTGCCAACCAGGTCTACCATTTCCCCAAGGAGATTGCCAACTAGGTTCATCTTCACTAGACGGTTTCCATAAAACAAAATCTTCAGGATTTTTCTTATTACTTGATACTTCTACTCTAGATCCAGATATTAAATCTTCAATTTTTTTATTTGATAATTTTCCATAATCGTTAAATTTATTTACTTCAAAATAAATATGTTTCTTGCTTTCATAAGCATAACCTTTTTTGATTAAACTAATGATCATTTCAATCATTTCATTTATATTTTCTGTTGCTTTAGGTTGAAAGTTTGGTGTTTCACAATTTAGGTAATTACAATCTTCTTGAAAATTTGTATTTATTTTATTTGTTAATTCAGCTATTGAAATTTTTTTGTCTTTTGCAGACTGGATTATTTTATCGTCAATATCAGTTATATTCCTGACATAAGTAACTCTATCTTTACCATATTTACATTTTAAAACTTTATAAAGAATATCAAATACAACTAATGGTCTTGCGTTACCTATATGTGGATCATCATAGACTGTTGGGCCACAAACATACATTTTAATATTATTTTCGTCTATCGGCTGAAATTTTTCTTTTTTACCACCATAGCTATTTGTCAAAAAAATATCTTTGTTCATTAATGTAGGAATATACTTTAATTATAGATTTGTGAATCTATTTGATTAGCTTGGAATCTTGCAAACTGGAATTGGATCCATTTTATGTAGGTTTGCATTTCTTATTTTAATATATTTTTCTCTATTTTTTGAATTTTCATTCTCCATGGCTTCTTCTAGTTCTTTATAACTAAGACCTAGTTGGCCCTCATCTGTTCTTCCGTCATCCCATAGTCCATCTGTTGGAGGAGCATCAATAATCTCTTGTAATATTTTTAATTCTTTTCCTAATTCCCAGACTTCGGTTTTATTACAATCAGCTATTGGTGAAATATCAACTCCACCGTCTCCATACTTTGTATAAAAACCTACTCCGAAATCTTCAACCTTATTTCCTGTACCAACAACTATTCCATTATTAGCTGCAGCTACTTGATAAAGTGTAGTCATTCTTAATCTGGCTCTTGAGTTTGCCATTCCGTGTAAGCTACTAAAATCCTTTAAAGTGCTTTCAAATGTAGAAAAAAGACTATCAAGTTCAACTGTAATACCTTCAACATTTTTAAAATTTTGCTTCAACCACTCCTGATGTTTTAGGCTTAAATCATGTTGAGCAGTTTTTTGTTTAATAGGCATAGACAAAACAATAGTTTTTAGTCCTGTCATTGCACTCAACGTGCTTGAAACGGATGAGTCAATTCCCCCAGAGATTCCTATTACTAATGAATCAGCTTTTTTGGGCATTGAATTTACATAATTCAATATCCAATCTTTAATAAATATTACTTTTTTGCTCGGTTCCATAATGAAAATATAATAATTAATTTAAAAAATTAAATGATTAAGATGCCGCTCTAATACCATTTTTAGCATACAAGGTATTCTTTTTAATCTCATCCGAAATTAAAAAAGCTAACTCTAAAGCTTGATTTGCATTTAATCTTGGATCACACTGAGTATGGTATCTACTTGATAAATCAGTATCTGATATTTTTTGAGCTCCCCCCGTACATTCTGTCACATTTTGACCAGTCATCTCGATATGAAGGCCACCAGCATATGAACCCTCACTCTGATGAACTGCAAACACATTTTTAACTTCATTTAATACGTTATTAAATGGTCTTGTTTTAAATCCTGTTGATGATTTAATCGTATTTCCATGCATAGGGTCACAGGACCATATAACGTTTAAACCTTCTTTTTTAATTCCTCTAATTAACTTAGGTAGATATTTTTCTACTTGATCATGTCCAAATCTAGAAATTAAAGTAATTTTTCCCTTTTCATTTTTTGGATTTATCTTTTCACAAATTTTTGCAATTTCCTCTGGTTTAGATGTTGGACCACATTTAATTCCTATTGGATTTTCAATTCCTCTACAAAATTCTACATGACCTCCATCAATTTGTCTTGTTCTGTCACCTATCCAAACAAAGTGTGCTGAGGTATCGTGATGCTCACCAGTTGTTGAGTCTATTCTTGTCATGGCTTCTTCAAATGGTAAATGTAAAGCCTCATGTGATGTCCAGAAATTGACAGTATACAATCTTCTGTTGAAATCAGATGTAATTCCACAAGCTTCCATGAAGGCTAGAGCATCAGCTATTTTATCTTCTAATTCCTTAAATTTTTTGGCTTGAGATGCGGATTTTATGTATCCTAAATTCCACATATGAACATTTTTTAAATCAGCAAAACCACCGTTGGAAAATGCTCTCAATAAATTTAAGGTTGAGGCAGATTGTGAATAGGCTCTAAACAATCTCTTTGGATCATAAGCTCTTCCTTTTTCAGTAAACTCTATAGAATTAATATTGTCTCCTAAATAACTCGGTAGCTCTACATCTCCAATTTTTTCTGTAGGTGCACTTCTTGGTTTTGAAAATTGACCAGCAATTCTTCCTAGCTTAACTACAGGTAAAGAAGCTGAGTAAGTTAATACTAATGACATTTGAAGCATAAGTTTAAAGTAATCTCTGATATTATCTGGATGAAATTCTGCAAAACTTTCAGCACAATCTCCTCCTTGTAACAAGAAAGCTTTTCCATCAACTACATTTGCTAATTGATCTTTAAGATGTCTTGTTTCTCCAGCAAAAACTAAAGGAGGAAAATTTTTTAATTTGCTTAAAACAATATTAAGTTCTTTTTCATCCTTATAATCTGGAATGTGTTTTACAGGATAATTTCTCCAACTATTTGGTTTCCATTTCTTCATAATTCAATCTATAAGTGTATATATATCTGATTTAAATAAAAAAAAGTAAATTTTTTATTAATTTAAATTTATATAAAAAATTTAAGTTTAGCTTGTAATTTTGAAAGCAATTATTCCAAGAATTTCCCTAAAAAAAGTATTAAAATTTGAAAGATTGTTAGTTACATCAAAAACCTGGTAACTATTAAGTAAATGTGTTGTTGATCTTGAAATTGGATTGACAGGATAAGGTATTACCTCTAATCCTTGCTTTTTAGCAATCATCATAGATCTTTTCATGTGATAAGCAGAGGTAATTAAGATAGTCTCAGAGTATTTTAAATCTAACTCTTTTATTTCTATAAAATTTTCTATTGTGTTCCTTGACTTTCCAATAAAGTTTATACGATCCATATCAAAATTAAGATCATTATAAAATTTTTTTGCTTTAGTGGGGTCATCATTATCATTATTTTTAATTAAATAAGCATTTCCACCAACATAAAAAACTTTTGCTTCCGGATATTGATAGGCTAAACTAACTGAAGCTATTATTCTTTCATCTGCTCCAGATAAAACTAAAATATTTTTTATATTTTTGTATTCTTTTTTAATTATGAAGTCTTTTTCAAGATACTTTAAACCTAAAGATCCTGCTGGAAAAAAAGCAACGATTATTATTAAAAATATATTTAAACTTAATATTTTTAATATATTTTTCCTTTTACTAATCAGGTAAAAAATAAATAAAATTATAAAAAGTATAAATAAAAAATTTGTTGGGTTTAAAAAGGGGCCTAAAAATTTTGATAAGTAATAATACAAGTTATTCTACTGTTACTGATTTAGCTAAGTTTCGTGGTTTATCAATATCATAACCCTTTTCCAGTGCCGAATAGAAAGCCAATTTTTGCAAAGGAATAGTTGTTAAAAAAGGAATAAGTTCATCATTCAATTTATCAACTTCTATTTGCTCCCAAATATTCTCAGAAATTATTTCATCCTTATTTTTATTTGTAATTAACAATACCTTTGCTCCACGAGCAATAACTTCCTGCATATTAGACATTGTCTTTAAGTAGTGCTCGTCTCTTGGCGCAATAACCACAACTGGCATTCCCTCTTCAATCAAAGCTAATGGTCCATGTTTCATTTCACCTGCTGGATAACCTTCTGCGTGTACATAGGCTAATTCTTTTAGCTTTAATGCTCCCTCCAAAGCAATAGGGAAAGAGTAACCCCTTCCCAAAAACATACATCCTTTAGCTTCTGCAAAAACTTTACCAATCTTTAAAAGTTTATGATCTAATTTAAGCGTTTTTTTTGCAGAATTAGACAATGTTAATAAATTTTTAATTTTTGACTCATATGTTTTTTTTGTAATTACTTCCTGATCAAAAGAAATTTTTAGGGACAGTATATAAAGCACTAACATTTGCCCAATGAAAGCCTTTGTAGATGCTACTCCTATTTCTTGTCCGCAATATATAGGTAAAACCAAATCAGCGTCTCTTGCTATTGAGCTTTCTACAACATTTACAATTGCACAAGTTTTCATTTTATTTTTCTTACACAATTCTAAAGCAGCATATGTATCAGCAGTTTCTCCAGATTGAGATACAAATACATAAAGACAATCTTTTTTAAATCTAACTTTTCTGTACCTAAACTCTGAGGCTATATCTATGCTAACATCTAAATTTGTGTTTTGCTCTAACCAATATTTTGCTACCAAGCATGAATGGTATGCTGTTCCACAACCAATCAATACAATTGATTTTAAAGAGCTTATCTTCCATGGGAAATTGTATATATTTATTTGATTGTTATATTTATCCACGTATTCGTTTATGCAGTCATTGATAGTCGAAGGCTGTTCATCTATCTCTTTTTCCATAAAATATTTATACTCGCCTTTGTCATAACTAAGTTCTTCTTTAGAAAGATTCATCACTTCTTTATTTATTTTTATTCCATCTCCCTCAAAAAATTCAATTTGATCTCTTTTGACAATGCAAAACTCACCATCATCTAAATAAGTAATTTTATTAGTCATAGATTTAAGAGCGTAAGAGTCTGAACCAAGATAATTTTCATTTGGACCATATCCAACAGCTAAAGGAGAGCCCCTTCTAGCTCCAATCATTAAATCATTTCTATCTTTAAAAATTATACCTAATGCAAAACTCCCATGAAGTTTTTTCAAAACTTTGATAATAGTATCTTTCAGTGAATTTTTTTTTAAGTAATCAGTTACTAGATGAGCTATTACCTCAGTATCAGTTTGTGATTTAAATATATAACCTTTTTTTTCTAAAAGTTTTTTTAAAATTGTTGAATTTTCAATAATTCCATTATGAACAACTGAAACCTGCTCTGATGAATGAGGATGAGCATTAACTTTGCTAGGCTTACCATGTGTTGCCCATCTAACATGACCTATACCAATCTCTCCTTTAAGATTAAATTTTGATATATCTTTTTCTAAAGCATCAACCCTACCCTCACACTTTACTTCGTTTATATTTCCGTCAACTAGGGTGGCTATGCCAGCAGAGTCATATCCTCTATATTCAAGCTTTTTAAGTGAATTAACTATTCTATTTGAAACTTCTTTAGAGCTTATTATTCCAATTATTCCACACATTTATTTTTTTCTTTTATAATTTTTAATTTCAATTTGCTCTGCTCTTGTTAAAGCTAATGAATTTTTTAAAACTTTTTTAGTAATAACTGATCCTGCGCCAATTGTACTTTTTTTTTCAAGCTTAATTGGTGCAACTAGTGATGAATTTGAACCAACAAACACCTCATCGCCAATTGATGTTTTGCTTTTTTTAATACCATCATAATTACATGTAATTGTACCTGCACCAATATTTACTTTTTTACCTAAATTTGAATCACCTATATATGAAAGATGATTTAATTTAGTGTCTTTACCTATAATACTTTTTTTCACCTCAACAAAATTTCCAACTCTAGATCCTGATTTAAGAATTGTACCTGGTCTTAATCTTGCATAAGGTCCAATATTTACATTATTTTCAATTTTTACTCCCTCTAAATGAGAGAAAGATAAAATTCTTACATTATTTCCTACTGAGACATTGTCAGCAATAACTACGTATGGTTCAATAGTTACATTTTTTCCTATTTTGGTGCTTTTAGAAAAAAAGACTGTCTCTGGAGCAATCATTTTGACACCATTTCTTAAAAATTTGTTTCTTAATTTTGATTGAATATTAATTAATTTTTTTTGTTTCATTTGATATTTTTATATATTTGAGTATTAGTTTAATTAATTCACAATATATTTCTTAATAATACTTTTAAATGAAACAAAAATTTACCATTCTTTTTGATCTAGATGGCACTTTGATTGATACTGCTCCAGATTTAATTCGTGCTCATAATCATGTGATGAAAAAATTTGGATATCCAACAAAAACTTTGGGTGAATTGAAAAATGCTGTTGGTAGAGGTGCAAAAGCAATGATGGCAAAAGCCAATGGACAATGGAAATGGTTTGATGAAAAGATTCAAAACGAAATGACTAATGAATTTTTATCTTACTACGGAGAAAATATTTTACATGAAAGCAAGTTAATAAATGGAGTGAAGGAATTTCTAAATTGGTGTAAAAAAGAAAATATTTCTATGGCTGTATGCACTAATAAAACTGAGTATTTGGCAGTTGATCTTTTAAAAAAAATTGGAATTTATGATTATTTTGAATATGTAGCAGGATACAACACTTTTGAATATTGCAAACCTGATCCTAGACATTTAACCACCACAATTGAAATTTTAGATGGTGATAAAAACAAAACAATCATGATTGGAGATAGTGAAACAGATGCAAATGCAGCCAAAGCTGCAGAAATTCCAATAATTTTGCTAAAATACGGATATACTGAAAAGAAATCAGATGAAATATATCACAACCACTTAATTAAAGATTTTGTAGGTATTGAGAAAATTATAACTAAATATCTTTAATATTGATTAATTTATTTTAACTATTAAAACAAAATCATAAGCAAGGAGTTATTTTGTTGTTAAACAGTGTTAAAGTATACCCGTCAAAAATTAACCTTCCAAAGAAGAAACAGCTCGCCTGGAAAATAGCAGAAATAGCAAGTGATAATGCCAAGTTAAATAAAAACTCAATAGATATGGTTATCAATAGAATAATTGATAATGCTTCAGTTGCTATTGCCTCATTAAACAGAAAACCAGTCATATCTGCTAGGGAAATGGCTAAAGGTCATAAAAGAAGATCAGGCTCAACCTTATTTGGAATTAATTCAAAAATGAAATTTGATGCTGAATGGGCAGCATGGGCAAATGGAACTGCAGTTAGAGAATTAGATTTTCATGATACTTTTTTGGCAGCTGATTATAGCCATCCAGGTGATAACATTCCTCCTATACTAGCTGTTGGTGAAAAGCTTAAAAAAAGTGGTGTTGACCTTTTAAGAGGAATTATTACAGCTTATGAAGTTCAAGTTAATTTGGTTAAAGGGATTTGTCTCCATAAACATAAAATAGATCACATCGCACATTTAGGACCAAGTGTTGCTGCTGGAATTGGTTCAATGCTTAGATTAAATACTGAAACCATATATCAAGCAGTCCAACAAGCGCTCCATGTTACTATTTCAACACGTCAATCTAGAAAAGGAGAAATATCAAGCTGGAAAGCATACGCACCAGCTCATGCTGGTAAATTAGCGATAGAGGCTGTTGATAGAGCAATGAGAGGCGAAGGTGCACCTAGCCCAATTTACGAGGGAGAAGACAGTGTAATTGCAAGAATACTAGATGGTAAGAATGCAAAATATAATGTTCCATTGCCAAAAAAGAATGAGCCTAAAAAAGCTATTCTAGAGACATATACAAAAGAATATTCAGCAGAATACCAGGCTCAAGCTCTAATAGATATTGGTAAAAAATTAAATAAGAGAATTCAAGATTTAAAAAGCATAAAAAAAATTGATATTTACACTAGTCATCACACACATTTTGTAATTGGAACAGGAGCAAATGATCCCCAAAAAATGGATCCAAATGCCTCAAGAGAAACATTAGATCACTCAATTATGTATATATTTGCTGTTGCTTTAGAAGATGCTGATTGGCATCATGTAAAATCTTATACAAAAGCAAGAGCTAATAGAAAAAGCACAATTAAATTATGGAAATCCATAACAACTCATGAAGATAAAAAATGGACAAAAAAATATCATCATCCTGATCCAAAAAAGAAGTCATTTGGTGCAAGAATTATTGTAACTTTAAATAATGGTAAAAAGATATCTGAAGAATTAGAAAGAGCCGATGCACATCCTTATGGTGAACGACCTTTTACGAGAAAAAGCTATATTAAAAAATTTATAACGTTGACTGAAAATATTATTTCCAAAAAAGAAAGTGACAGATTTTTGAAATCTGTTCAAAATTTAAAAAAATTAAAAAAAGGTAATCTTGATAAATTAAATATTGAAGTAAGTAAAAAATACTTAAAAAATAATAATAAAAAAGGTATATTTTAATGCATTTTGTTGAAAAGGATTTGACGCAAAAAAGAATAGATTTAGATACTAAATTAAAATCTAATAAAATTCTCAGAGTTCCTGGAGCTTATAATCCTTTAACAGCAAAATTAATTGAAGAAATTGGCTACGACGCAGTCTATGTATCAGGTGGTGTTATGGCAAATGATTTAGGGTTTCCTGATATTGGCTTAACTACTTTACAGGATGTTAGTACTAGATCTTACTTAATATCACGTGTTACAAATCTTCCAACAATTGTTGACATTGATACTGGATTTAAATCATGTAAGGAAACGATTGAAACATTCGAAGAATTTGGCGTTGCAGCAGTTCATTTAGAAGATCAAATTGAACAAAAAAGATGTGGTCATTTAGATAACAAGGAATTGATAACTAAAGAAAAAATGGTCTCCAAAATAAAAGAATGTGTAAGCGCCAGAAAAGATAAAAATTTCAAAATTATAGCAAGATCAGATGCAAAAAGTGTTGAAGGAATAGACAGCATGATCGATAGATGCAAAGCATATGTTGATGCTGGTGCTGAGGTAATATTTCCAGAAGCTTTAAAAGATGAAAAAGAGTTTGAATTAGTTAGAAAATCCCTTGATTGTTATCTTTTGGCCAATATGACAGAGTTTGGAAAATCTAAATTACTTAATTATAAACAGCTAGAGGATTTAGGATACAATATTGTTATTTATCCAGTTTCTACTCAAAGATTAGCAATGAAAAATGTAGAGGATGGTTTGCGTGCCATTTTTGCTGATGGACATCAAAACAATATTATTGATAAAATGCAAACGCGGAAAAGGTTGTATGATTTAGTAGAATACGAAAAATATAATGCTTTAGATGAAAAGATTTATAATTTTAATACAGATGGACATGAATAATGAGTGACGAAATCAAAAAAGGATTACTTGGTATAGTCGTTGATGAAACAGAGGTTTCAAAAGTAATGCCAGAGATTAATTCTTTAACTTATAGAGGATATGCTGCTCAAGATTTATGTGCGAAATGCAAATTTGAAGAAGTTGCTTATCTTATACTTAATGGGGAACTACCAACCAAAAAACAATTAAAAAAATTTGAAAAAGAAGAGAGAAAAGAAAGAAAGTTATCTAAAACTTTGATAGATGATATAAGAAAATTTCCAAAAAAAGCTCATCCTATGGATGTTGCAAGAACAGCTGTTAGCATTATGGGTCTTGAAGATAAAGAGACTAAAGACAACTCTCCTAATGCCAATATGAGAAAAGTTATGAGAATTTTTGCAAAAATGCCAGTTGCACTAGCTGCATTTTATAGAGCAAGAAAAGGAAAAAAAATTATACCACCAAAAAGTAAACTTTCATTTTCTGAAAACTTTTTTCATATGTGTTTTGGAAAAGTACCAAACAGAGAAATTGTAAAAGCATTTGATGTATCTCTTATTCTGTATGCAGAGCATAGTTTTAATGTTTCTACATTTACTGCCAGAACAATCACAAGTAGTTTATCAGATATTCATGGTGCAATAACTGGCGCAATAGCTAGTTTAAAAGGACCCCTTCATGGCGGTGCTAACGAAGAGGTAATGCATATGATGAATAAAATTAAAAAACCTGAGAATGCACTTAAATGGATAAATAAAGCTCTAGATAATAAAGATGTAGTTATGGGTTTTGGTCACAGAGTTTATAAAAGTGGAGACTCTAGAGTTCCAACCATGAGGGAATATTTTGGCAAAGTTGCTAAAATTAAAAAAGACAAAAAATTTGAAAAAATTTACGATATTGTAGAAAAGGTAATGATAGACAGAAAAAATATTCATCCAAATGTAGACTACCCCACTGGGCCAACTTACCATTTAATGGGATTTGATACAGATTTTTTCACTCCGATTTTTGTTATTTCAAGAATTACTGGCTGGTCAGCTCATATTATAGAACAACATGCTGCAAATAAGCTAATCAGACCACTAGCTAGCTATAAAGGTAGCAAACACCGTAGGGTTCTTCAATTAAATCAAAGATAATCTCAAGAAAAAGCTTCCGTCCAAGATCCTCTGGTAGATGCTTTAGAATATTCAGTAGCTCTACCTTCAAAGAAGTTCATGTGTTCGACTGCGTTCAACATGGTATCAAGCCAAGTTAGTGGATTTTTTTGAACATCATAAATAGGTTCTAATCCTAACTGAGCTAATCTTCTATTTCCTATAAATCTTATATAATCCTTTACTTCTTTTGCAGTTAATCCTTCCATAGGGCCCATTTCAAATGCTAGATCGATAAATGCATCCTCATGTTCAATAATAGTTCTGCACGCTTCATAAATTTCTTTCTTTAATTGAGGTGTCCAAATTTCAGGATTTTCTTTAATAAAATCTTTAAACAGTCTGATCATTGAGTTGCAATGCAAAGTTTCATCTCTTACAGACCAAGTAACAATCTGTCCCATTCCTTTCATTTTATTATGTCTTGGGAAATTAAGTAAAATTGCGAAACTTGCAAAAAGTTGTAAACCTTCAGTAAAAGCACTAAATACTGCAATTGTTTTGGCTATATCATGATTTGATTTCATATCAAAACCTTGCATATAATCATATTTATCTTTCATTTCTTTATACTTCATGAAAGCTGAATATTCTGACTCTGGCATGCCAATAGTATCTAGTAGATGTGAATACGCCGCAATATGAACAGTCTCCATTGAAGCAAAAGATGACATCATCATTAATACTTCAGTTGGTTTAAATACGTTCATGTAATGTCTTATATAGCAATTACTCACTTCAACATCGGCTTGTGTGAAGAACCTAAAAATTTGAGTAAGTAAATTTTTTTCTGATTGAGATAAGTTTTTTTGCCAATCTCTTACATCATCACCAAGAGGTACTTCTTCTGGTAACCAGTGAATTCTCTGCTGGGTTAACCAAGCATCATAACACCATGGATATCTGAAAGGTTTATAAACAGGATTTCCCACAAGCAATCCATTATTTTTTTTTGGTTGAATAATTTCTTTCTGAACTTTTTCTGCTACTGACACGATAAACACTCCTCATAATCTTGTTGGTTATTATTTTCTTCTTTGGATTTATAGACGTTTGCTGCAATGTCTGTCGAGTTTGCGTCATTAACATTTTCAGCACGCTGTATTGATTTAGACCTGCAGTAATAAAGACTCTTCAAACCTTTCTTCCAAGCTTGGAAGTGAATTTGATGCAAATCCCTTTTATGTACGTCTGCAGGTAAAAATAAGTTAATAGATTGAGCTTGAGAAATGTGAGGTGTTCTATCCGCACTTAAATCTACAAGCCATCTTTGATCTAACTCAAAAGCTGTTTTAAAAACGTCTTTTTCATCTTGAGTTAAAAAATCTAAATGAGAAACAGACCCTTGGTTAGTTGTAATGCTTGACCAAACTTCATCTGTATCTTTTCCATATTTTTCCAATAATTTTCTTAAATATTTGTTACGCACGTTAAAAGACCCTGAAAGTGTTTTATGTGTGAAACTATTTGCAGCAATTGGCTCAACACCAGGAGATGTACCGCCACATATAATGGATATAGAAGCAGTTGGTGCTATTGCAGTTTTATTAGAAAATCTTTCCATAATTCCATAGTCTGCAGCATCTGGGCATGGTCCTCTTTCCTCTGCCAAATCTTTAGATGCTTTATCCACATTTTTATGAATATGTTCAAAGATCTTTTTGTTCCAAGCTTTGCTCATAACAGATTCGATTGGGATCATTTTCTTTTGATAATAAGAATGAAGTCCCATCACACCTAATCCAACACTTCGTTCTCTCATTGCTGAATATGTTGCATCACTAAATTGCTCAGGTGCATTTTCTATAAAATCAGTCATAACGTTGTCTAGAAACCTCATGACATCTTGTATAAAGTTTTCATCATTTTTCCATTCATCGTACTTCTCTACATTTAAAGACGATAAACAGCATACAGCAGTTCTGTCTCTTCCATCTTTATCAATTCCTGTTGGAAGTGTAATCTCACTACAAAGATTTGAAGTTTTAACATTGAGACCTGCAAGTTTGTGATGTTGAGGAATTTGCCTGTTAACAGTATCAATGAAAACAATATATGGTTCTCCTGTTTCAATTCTTGCTGTTAATAATCTTATCCATAAATTTCTAGCAGAAACAGTTGCTTGAACAGCTCCATCTTTTGGACTTTTCAGTCCCCATTGCTCGTCCAATTCTACAGCTCTCATGAACGCGTCTGAAACTAAGACACCATGATGTAAATTTAATGATTTTCTATTAGGATCTCCTCCAGTTGGTCTTCTCATCTCAATAAATTCTTCAATTTCTGGATGATCTATAGGAATATAACAAGCAGCAGAACCTCTTCTTAATGAGCCTTGGCTAATTGCCATAGTTAAAGAGTCCATCACTTTAATAAATGGAATTATGCCTGAGGTTTTACCAACTCTTCCAATTTTCTCACCTATTGATCTAAGATTTCCCCAGTAGCTTCCGATACCTCCACCACGTGCTGCAAGCCAAACGTTCTCACTCCATAGATCAAGAATACCGTTAAGACTATCGCTAGCTTCATTTAGAAAACAAGATATTGGCAATCCTCTTGTAGTTCCTCCATTTGATAAAACTGGTGTTGCTGGCATGAACCAAAGATTACTAATGTAATTATATAATCTTTGAGCGTGTAAGTTATCATCAGCATAATGACTTGCAACTCTAGCAAACAAATCTTGAAAAGATTCGTTAGCGCCCAAATATCTATCTTTAAGAGTAGCTTTTCCAAAGTCAGTTAAATTATCATCTCTGCTTCTATCAATTTTAATTGTTATGCCTTTTGAATTTTGAAATAGTTCTGTTTCGCTATTTAGAGAAAATAAATCTAATCTTTTATCTTTAGGATCTTGATTCACATTTGGTGTATAATCAGAGACAGCTTTCCTAATAGCTTGTGATAAAATCTTGTTCATTTAGCTCCTTTTTTGTACTATACTTAATTAAGTAAAACAACTAGATGTTGTATGATGGTTTGGTAAATATACTATATGACCAACAAATCAATAGAACATTTATAGAACTTAAGAAAAAAATTATCAATAAAAAAATAAACAAAATATAAAAATATTAACATGAATAATTCAATAAAAATTGATCCTTTTGGCTTCAGAGAGTACGACGCGCGATGGTTGTACCCTGATAATATCAATTTAGAAGGTGTGACAAATTTGGGGAAAGGTTTAGGAACACAGATTATTAATCATACAAATAAAAGTAATCCAAGAATCATAGTTGGTCATGATTACAGATCTTATAGTGAAGAAATAAAATCAGCTTTGAAAACAGGACTAATATCAACAGGTTGTTGTGTTGAAGATGTGGGATTAGCGTTATCGCCGATGGTTTATTTTGCACAATTCAATTTAGAAAGTGATGCTGTTGCAATGGTGACAGCAAGTCATAATGAAAATGGTTGGACAGGTGTAAAGATGGGAATAAAGAAAGGATTAACCCATGCACCGGAGGAGATGAAAGAATTAAAAGATATAACCTTAAATAATAAATTTATTGAAGGTCAAGGAAATGAAAAAGAAATTAATGATTTTCAAAGTGTTTATAAAAATGATCTTATAAATAAAAATAAAATTAAGAAAAAAATTAAAGCTGTTGTTGCTTGTGGTAATGGAACAGCAGGAATATTTGCACCAGACATTTTAAGAGGGATAGGATGTGATGTAATAGAGCTAGATTGCAATTTGGACTATACTTTTCCAAAGTACAATCCTAATCCTGAAGATCTTGAAATGTTACATGCAATAAGTAAATCTGTAAAAGATAATAATGCAGATATCGGATTTGGATTTGATGGAGATGGTGATCGTGTAGGCGTAATAGATAACGATGGTAATGAAATTTTTTCAGATAAAATTGGATTATTGATTGCGAGGAACTTATCTTCAAACCACAAGGGGTCTAAATTTGTTGTAGATGTTAAATCAACTGGGCTGTATTCAACAGATGAAGTTTTGAAAAATAACTCGTGTGAAACATTGTATTGGAAAACTGGACATTCCCATATCAAAAGAAAAGTAAATAATGAAAAAGCACTTGCAGGCTTTGAAAAAAGTGGTCATTTCTTTTTTAACAAACCTTTAGGTTACGGATACGATGATGGTATAAATTCAGCTATTCAAGTTTGCCATTTACTAAATAATAATCATAAAAAAATGAGTGATATCATAAGTGAATTACCTAATACCTATCAATCACCTACAATGGCTCCATTTTGTGAAGATAATGAAAAATATCAAGTTGTTGAGGAAGTAATTAAACAAATTGAGGATTTAAAATCAAATAATTTTCAAATTGATAATCAGGAAATTGAGGACATACTTACAGTAAATGGTATTAGATTTTCATTTAAAGATGGTTCTTGGGGTTTAATAAGGGCCTCATCTAATAAACCTTCGCTAGTAGTCGTTACCGAAAGTCCAACATCTGATGAAAGAAAGAAAAAAATCTTCGATTTTATTGACGATTTGCTTCAAAAAACTGGTAAAATAGGTGAATACGATCAAAAGATTTAATTAAAGATCTAAGAACCTAATCAAAAAGAGAGTCCCTATAACATATAAAAATACCCCAAACATTCTTTGAGTTTTATTTTTATCTGTGGTGTGAACCATATTTGCTCCAACTCTAGCCATAAAAGATGTTATTGGAATAAATATTAAAAAAGCAGGAATATTTACAAAACCTAAGCTTAAAGGAAGATTTGCATTTAGTAAAAAACCAGTTGTCAAAAAACCAATTGAGCCAATAGATGCTATTATAAATCCTATTGCTGCAGAACTTCCAATTGCTCTACTTATAGGATATCCAAAATATCTTAAGATTGGAACATTCATCATAGCTCCTGTAATACCCATAGGTGCAGATATAAAGCCAGAAATGAAACCAAACGTTGCTCTAGGCAGAAACTTAAACTTTTTATTTTTTTTTAATTCCTGTTTTACTAGTAATAAATATCCACCAAAAAAATATACAACTACAGCAAAAAATAAAACTAAAGATTTTGTATTTAACAATGCTGCCATGTATGTACCAAGCAAAACTCCAAATATGACAAATAGACCATAAGTTTTTAAAATATTTGTATCTACAGCTTTATGTTTTCTATGAGTCATAACCGATACAAAAGCAGTAAAAATTGTAATAGAAAAAGCGGTTCCTACTGAAAGATGCATCAAATAAGATTCATCGACATCTGCTGTTTCAAAAATAAAAAAAAGCACAGGCACAGAAATTAGGCCTCCACCTATTCCAAAGTAACCTGCAAAAAATCCTACAGGAAAAGCAGTTATTACCATTAATAAAATTAAAAGATAATACTGATTAGAAAGAATAGTATTAATCAATTCGACCTGCCGAATGTAATTTTGGAGAAAGTCTAACTTTATCCATAATATGATCAATTTTTTTTACATCCGCATCTCTTACACACATATTTTCACTCAAATATCTTTTCCAGTGACTTGAACCTGTTTGTCCATGGAATAAACCTAGTGTATGTCTCATAACTTGATTTACTCTTGTACCCGTTTGTACTTGAGCCTTAACATAGTCAATTAACTCCTCAACAATTTCTTCTCGCTCTTTAATATCGCTATTATTAAAAATCTCTTTCTCAATATCAGCTAAAAGATAAGGAGAATGATAAACAGATCTTCCAATCATTGCTCCATCCACTTTATCTAAATGATCTTTTACTTCTTCAACTGAAGTGACACCACCATTAATAATTATTTCAAGATCTTTGAAATCTTGCTTTAGTTTATACACATAATCATATTTTAATGGAGGTATATTAAGATTTTGCTTAGGCGTAAATTTACCTAGCATGGCTTTTCTTGCATGAATTATAAAAGTTTTAATCCCAGTCTCCTTTAAAGTTTTTATGAAATTAAAAAAATGTTCGTAATCCTCAACATCGTCATATCCAATTCTAGTCTTAACTGTAACTGGCAAAGATGTTGAGTTAATCATTTCTGACAAACAATCAGCCACTAAATTTGGTTCCTTAATTAAACATGCGCCAAATCTATTTTTTTGGACTTTTTTACTTGGACAGCCTAAGTTTAAATTAATTTCATCATAACCATAATCCTCGCCAATTTTGGCAGCATTTGCTAATAATTTTGGCGTAGAGCCACCTAATTGTAAAGCAACTGGTTTTTCTCTTAGATCAAAGGATAATAATTTATCTTTATCTCCTCTATCAATTGCTTCGGAAACCACCATTTCTGTATAAAGAAGAACATGTTTACTTATCAATCTTAAAAAGTATCTTTCGTGCCTATCAGTGCAATCCATCATAGGAGCAACTGATACCAATCTATTAATCTTAGACATGTTTTTTAACTTTGTTGGATATATTAACTTTCTTCTCGTTTACATACTCTTGGTGATTTTTTTCAATTTTTGCCAATTCGTATCGATAATTAACCATTACACCAAAAGATCTTTTAAATCCTACCTCTGAAACATTTGCATTTACTGCTATATCATCAATATCTGCTCCATTTTTTAAATGAAATCTACAAACATCATTTATTGGAAAACCAAAATCATTTTTCTGTTTTGCTAAATAATTTACCGCTAGCTTACAAATCAAGGCTTTATTATCAGCAATTCTTTTGTCTCCAATTTTTAAATCAGAAGACTTTAAAAAATCTAAACTATTTTTGTTTGCCTCTCCTAATATTCCAGCAGCTTGAGCACTGTCCATTTTTTTAAACCAATCAGCAAATCCCACCATTGGTGATAAGGTTCCAAAATATTTAACATCTGGAAGTTCTTCTTGAAGTTCATAAACAACTCTTTTAATTAAAAAATTTCCTAAAGTTACTCTTGATAAACCATCTTGACAGTTACTTATTGAATAGAAAGTTGCTGTATCATAGTTCTTTACTTTTTCGTCTGAAGGTCTTGTTAACTCTTGTATCGATTGACTTAATCCTTTGGTTAAAGCTATTTCAACAAATATAATAGGCTCATCCTCTAAAGCAGGATGAAAATAAGCAAAAAACCTTCTATCTTTTCCAAGTCTTCTTTTTAATTCATTCATATCTTTCATTGAATGAACTTTTTCGTATTTCAATAATTTTTCTAAAATTGCAGCTTTAGTATCCCAAGTTATTTTTCTTAGTTTTAAAAATCCTGGGTTGAACCAATTTTTAAATATATCAATTAAATCATAGTCTAGGCTTTTTAACTCGGGTTTATCCCTCATTAATTTTAATAGATCTTCTCTTAAAGATACAATTTCTGAAGTTCCGTTAGGGGCCATGTTTAGTCTAACAAATAGTTCTTTTCTAATACCAGAGGTTACTTTTGATAAATTTAGAATTGAATAGTCATCTTGCTTGTCACTATATCTCTTAATGGCTTCATCAATTTTTGATGGATCTGGTTTGTATTTTTCATTAACGTCAATTAAAAATTTGTTTTTTTCTTCTTCAGATAAGTTTTGATATCTAAATAATATATCTCTTGCGAGGGTAATTCCAAAAGCTGCACCTTTTGTGGACAATAGGTCATCACAAAGATCTAATAAATCTCTTTTTTTTGTAATACTTTTAAAGGATTTTTTTTCTAAAATCTTTTGTCCAGCATCAGCAATAGTTTCAAAAATTCTTTTTATATTTAACATTGTGTTTTTTATATATTAAAAACCTAAACTTTTGCCCATTATTTTATCTGGCAGCCAAGTAACTATTTCAGGAAAAATACACAAAATTAATATAGCTAGAGCCATAATTATCATAAATGGTATAGATCCTTTTAATATTTCTGACAGACTTACATCTGGTGTAATACCTTTGATTATATAAAGGTTTAATCCAACAGGTGGCGTAATAAGACCAATTTCCATATTTATAGTAAATACAATCGCAAACCAATAAGGGTCAAAGCCCAGAGTAGTTATCACTGGCAGTAATATCGCTGAAGTCATCACAATAACTGCTACTGGTGGTAAAAAGAAACCTGCAATTAAAAGAAAAATATTTATTAAAATAAACACAACCCATTTATTTGAGCTTAACTCTACCATGCTTTGTGCTAGTGATTGAGTTACATAAAGTTGTGATAATGTGAATGCGAATAGATAAGATGCAGCGATGATAAACATTATCATCACGCTTTCTTTCATAGATACTTTAACAATATTCCATATTTTTTTTGGTTGATAAATTTTATAAACTACAGCAATCAATACAAAAACTAAAAAAGCTCCAACGCCAGATGCTTCTGAAGGTGTAGCTACTCCACCATATAAAACATAAAGAACACCAGCTATAATTGCTAAGAAAGGTAAAATTCTTGGCAAGACTTCAATCTTTTCTTTAAAAGTTGGAGGTGTTCTGTTCTTTAAGGCTTTTGCTGAATCTTTATCAATAAAATAACTATGTATGAGAGCCCATATAGCAAACATACCTGCTAACATAAATCCAGGTATCAAACCACTTAAGAATAATCTTCCAATTGATGTTCCTGTAGCAATTCCATAAACAATTAAAACAATGCTTGGAGGAATTAAAACTCCTAAAGTACCACCAGCTGCAATAGTCCCTGTTGCTATTTGATCAGAATACCCTCTTTTTCTCATCTCAGGTATCCCCATAGTTCCAATTGCTGCACAAGTTGCTGGACTTGATCCACTTAAGGCAGCAAATATTGAGCAAGCACCTATATTAGAAATTACTAATCCACCTGGAACTCTCCAAAGCCATCTATCTAATCCTGTATATAAGTCTTTTCCTGCTGGTGAATTGGCAACTGCCATTCCCATTAAAATAAACATTGGAATTGAAAGTAAAACAAAAGAATTTAGTCCAGCATAAAATGTTTCTGCAAAAACATCTAACATTTGAAAACCTTCAAATGCAACTAATAATGTTATTGAGACAAAGCTCAAACCAAATGCAATTGGTATTCCAGAAAATAGGACTACTAAAGTGAAAACCGCAACGATTATTGCTATTATTAACGGATCCATTAGTAACCAACCTCTTCGTCTATAAGTTTAATTATTTCAGCAATATATTGAAGTATCATTAGGGCTGCTCCTATCATCATTGATGAGTAAGGTATCCATAGAGGAGGGTCCCAAACAGTTCCTGTTGAATAATTTTTGGTAAACGCTTCCTCAACCATTAAATATCCAAAATAAAATAAAATTAAAAAAAATAATAAACTTATTAGTGATGTGAAAATTTTTAGTCTAAGAATGTTTTTCTTTGATAAAAAATCATAAATCCACTCCATGCAGACATGTGCTTTTTCACTTAAAACATAGGCACTTCCTATAAAAGTTGAAGCAACTAAAAGCATCGTTACTAGCTCTGTTTGCCAAGTAATTGCTCTTTGAAAGAAATATCTTTCAAAAACTAACTCTACAATAACCAAGATTGACAGGAGCAAAGCTAAAACAGCAAAAGCACCGCATGCTTGTGAGCTATAATTGCAGAATTTTAAATATTTTTGTTTCATAAAAAAAACCCCTATTTAATATTTTAAATAGGGGTTCTTTATATATCTTTTTATTTAACTGCTAAAGCCATTTCCATTAGCTTATCACCACCTGGAACTTTTTCAGCAAATGCTTTATGAGAAGATTGTTTAGCAATCTCAACCCAAGCCGCATGGTCGTTTGCATCCATATATACTAATTTTACTCCTGCTGCTTTGTATGCGTCTTCAAATTTTTTATCTAAATTTTCGACTTGCGCAGTCATGTATTTTTCAGCAACTTTACCAGCTTTCATTAAAGCATCTTGTTGTTTTGCATTAAGTTTATCGAAACTCATTTTTGACATCAAAATTGGTTCATACATAAACCATAATCCAAATTTTCCTGGAGGT
>CACCWT010000006.1 GCA_902549785.1 uncultured Pelagibacteraceae bacterium | reverse complement strand
TCATTATCGTTCATTATTTTCTTTCTGAATAACTATTATTTATTTTTCCAACTAGGTTTTCTTTTTTGTAAAAAAGCTGATATTCCTTCTTTTGCATCTTGCGAAGCCATATTTACAGTCATCATTTTACTTGTAAACTTATAAGCATCTCCAAGTGGCATCTCTAATTGTTTATAAAATGCTTGTTTTCCGATCTTAATTGTTAAATTTGATTTTGAAGAAATTTTTTTTGCAATTTTTAAAACTTCTATATTTAGTTTTTTGTTTGAAAAACAATCATTAATCAAACCAATTTCCTTAGCGTATTTTGCATTTATTGGATCTCCAGTCAGAAGCATCTTCATCATGATTTTACGAGTTACTTTTCTACTCACAGCAACCATCGGAGTACTGCAGAAAAGTCCTATATTTACTCCTGGTGTTGCAAAGGTGGCATTTGTTGTACTGTAAGCAAGGTCACAACTTGCGGCTAACTGACATCCAGCTGCATAAGCTGCACCATGTACTTTTGCAATAACAGGCTTCTTTCCTTCAACAATTTTCATCATTAATTTTGAGCAAAGATTAAATAATTTTAAGTGATTTAATCTATTTTTAATTCCACCAACCTCTTTAAGATTATGGCCGGCGCTGAATCCTTTACCTGATCCCTCTAATATTATTACTCTTGTATTATCATCCTTATCTAATCGAGTAAAAGTATTCAAAAGATCCCTTAAAGTTTTAAATGAAAGTGAATTATAAGTTTTAGGATCATTAATTATTACATTTGTAATTCCGTTTCCTAATTTTTTTGTTTTTACATTCATATTGTAATTATTTTAACTCACCATCTTCACGCATTTTAGCTCTAATTTTTGTGGCAGAAATTTTTTGTATTTCTTCAGACAATACTATCTCCTCAATTTTGTAACCAACTCCTCTCCCGTAACAAATATTTGTAATATTTGGCACCATCATTATTTTAAATCTTCCTTCAAATTCAGGATTTAATTTATTTTCAATATTTTTTTTTACCGTTTCAAAGTCGAATGGATTGTCATCAACTCCTTGAACGTCTCTTATTTGAATACACACTTGACCGGTCTTTTTGATGATCTCTTTAAATAAAGTATAGTGACCCTCATGAAATGGCTGCCATCTTCCAAGCATTTGTGCTGTTGGTTTTTTATTATCCCATTCATAACTCATTATGATATCTCCTTTATTATTTTATCCACCCAAAACTTAGCATCTTGAGTAGTTACATGAAAATCATATTTTTCTGGTTTGACAAACATTTGATTAGTATCGTCAAACCTTCCTTCTTTAATCGTGTCTACCCAAATAACAAAATCTGCAGGGAATAAACTTCTTGCTTCTGGAGTTGGGCAAATAAAATCTGCCACAACATAATTTCCTTGATTTTTCAGCTTTAAAGCAAAGTCTGCCATTCTTTTAGCTTGTCTTTTTCTACCCTCCTCAGAAAAATCCCAATCATTTGCTTCTTTTCTAACTTCGTCAGCATTTAATCTTTTTGCATTCAGTTTTGGAGCAAGTTCTTCTGCCAATGTTGTTTTGCCAGCCCCAGGCAAACCCATAATTAAAACTATTTTCATTAAATTTGTTCTAAAGGATGATGAGACATTAATTCTAATCCATTTTCGCCAACTAAATATTGTTGTTCTAATTTCACTCCCTCATGACCTCCAACTTCGCCGATATAACTTTCTAGGGTAATTGTCATATTTTTTTGAAATATACCGCTTCTTTCTCCACCATCAGTCGGATATCTAATTGCTGGCCACTCATCACATAAACCTATTCCATGAAGCATGACTGAATATCTATTTCCGTAATATTTTTCAGGAAGTATCCATGCCTTTTCAGTAAATTCTCTAAATGATACTCCATCTTTAATTAATCTTGAATTATAGTCAATCTGCTCAACTGCTGTTGAATAAATTTTTTTTTGATGTTCATTAAATTTATTTCCACAAACAAAAGCTCTAGAAATATCTGCACAATATCCATAAGGGCCTACCATATCTGTATCAAAGGATACGATCTCACCATCTTGAATAATCTTATTACTACTTTCTTGCATCCAAGGATTGGTTCTAGAGCCTGAAGATAATATTCTACACTCTATCCACTCTCCACCATTTTCAATGTTCGTTTTATGTAAAATCGACCATAACTCATCTTCAGTAATTCCTGATTTCAAATAATCTCTCATTTTAATTATTCCAATATCAGCAACATCTAAAGCTGCTCGCATGCATTTAATTTCCTCAGACGATTTAATAACTCTAGCCTGCTCAAGTATTTTTTTCGCTTCTAAAACTTGAATTCCTTTTTTATTAAGCTCATTTACGGCTGGACCATTGATTACATCAATTGCGATTTTTTTACTTTTAAAATAAGAGTTAGATAAATCATTTACTTCATTGACCCATTTTTTAAGTTGCAACTCTGATTGGTCACCATTGCTAAAATAATCCCAAGTAATTGCTGGTCTTATTTCATCTATTAAATTGAGACCTTTAGATAATATTTCACAGTTAAAATATTCATATAATATTGTTGGACCATCAACAGAGATAAAACAATATCTTGTAAGATTATGCATATTATAAACACTCATATTCACAGTATCTAATGCATACCTTACATTTACTGGATCAAATAAAATACATGCCTCTATATTATTTTTCTTTAATTCATTTCTTAATCTGTCAAGTCTATAAGATCTAAGTTCGTCAAAATCTATTTCATCTTCTCTTAATCTTTTTTTTGAAATATATTTCTTAATTGGTTGGTTTTCTGAAAGAATTTTTCTGTTAAACTTCATCTCTATAACATCTGTACACCAACTCCTGTTTTTGGATAGGTGTATAAATTATAATTTGCACAAAGCTCATCTCCTGGTTTCAAATCTTTTATTGAAACCATAAAAAAATATTTTGCGTCTGGTTTCTCTCTTAAATTATAATACATGTTTTCTAAATTATCATCATTTTCGTTAAATTTTTTTGCTTTTGCGGTAGGATCAATTGGATCACCAAATTTTAATGTAGGTAAAATATTTGATACCATTCTTTGAACTGTAGGATTATCAGAATGATTATAAAAACCACCTAATGGAGTTCTTATATATTTATTTTCAAACTGCTCATCTCTTATGTGAGTAATTCCGATAAAAGTATTAGCTTTAATTTCTTTGGTTGCGAATAATCCCAAACCTTCGATTGGCGAACTTTGTATTGTTAATGCATCTGGTAAAGGTCTGTACATATATTTCGCACTTTCTACACAATGTGAGTTGCCACCCACTTGTGAAATTGATGTGTTGGATTATCCATATCAGGAGAAAAATTTCCACCATTATATGCATGTGAGTTGCGGCCTAATTGCATTCTTTGAATTATACCAACATCTTCTTTTTGAATATCTTCCCACAATTTATGATTTTGTTTTCTTAATGATTTAAATTCTAATGATTTTGCGGCTTTTTCACCTACATAATATATTTCCATGTGCTCTAAAGTTTTTTTATGACTAATGGGTTCTAACCAATATGCGTAGAAATGATCTTTATGTATACCTAACATAACATTGGGAAACAAAGCTACATACTCTGCAATATTTTCTTTTTCTTTGGGCCAGTTAGGAAAGCAAGGAAATTTTTTCTTACCTTTAAATTTTGGATTGTAAACAACTGTGCCTTGGCCTGCAAAGCGGTTTGGTAATCCTTGAATATGATAGTGATCTTCAATTTTTGAATAAGAATTTAAACCTGGATGAACCCATGGCAAATGATAACTTTCACAATAATTTTCAATTGCAAATTTCCAATTACATTTTGCATTTATTTTAAAATAACCAAAATCATTTGCATGATTAATTAATTTTCTATCTTTTTTTTTCCAAAATTTAGCCCACCTATCACTTAAGGGTTTAATATATTTTTCAAATGGAATTTCGTTGTTACTAATATTAATAAAAATTAAATCTAACCAAACACATGATCTTATTTCTTTTAAATTGTTTTTATTTTTTTTAAATTTTGGGCTACTATGTTGGTTCATCCCACCTATATGAGGTGTTGCAATTAGCTTTCCATCTGATGTGTATGACCATGAATGATAAGGACATCTGATAACATTTCTAATATTGCCTTTTTTGTTTACTAGCTTTACTCCTCTATGACTACAGACGTTATGAAAAACTTTTATCTGATCTTTTTTATTCCTTACTAAAAATAATGGCAGTCCTAACAAGTTAAATGGTTTTACATCGCCGATATTTGGCAAAGAACTTGCTACTCCTATTACAGTCCATTTA
Source organism: uncultured Pelagibacteraceae bacterium (assembly GCA_902549785.1). The sequence continues at coordinate 22,018 of CACCWT010000006.1, read as the reverse complement.
TTTTCAAATATTTTCTCTCTTTCTATTAAAGTATAATCTTTACTTGTATAACATTCGTTGGGGAGTCCATGTGCTTTTGAAATTGGTTTCTTAACTATATCTAATTTTTTTTTATCTATAATTTTATAAATTGCTGACATTTTATTTTGTCACTTCATATAGACCAAGCCATGCATTTACATCTTTACTAGAAATATAATCAGATTTAAAAAACTCTATTTCTTTCCATTTATTTTCATTTTTTAATAGTTTAATTTTTTTATCAAATCCATATTCCTCATATATTCCCTCATTAATAGTGAAACAAATTAGACCTTTGTTTTTAGTAATTCTAATAAACTCATCTAACGCAGGTGGTTTTACATGTCCAAAAGTAAATGTGCCCACACACATTAAAGCATCATATTGATCATCCTTTTCATTTATTGGTTTGTTTAAATCAACTTTATCTAATTTTTTATAAAGGTTATTTGGAACCAAATCTAAAAGTTTTTGGGATAGATCGGCGCCAAAAAAATTAGTGAAACCATACTTTCTTAATTCAACACCAACCAATCCAGTTCCACATCCAGCATCATAAATATTAATATCTTTTTCTTTTTGATGTTTATTGAAAACTTCTACTGTTTCTTTTGGGCCAGTATAATTCCATTCAACCATATCTTTATCATATTTATTATCCAGACCCCATTCGTCATAAAAATCCATGACCTCTTTTGTTTCTTTTAATTTATAAATTGGAACTTTGTTACCTACATCTTTTTGGGCCATTACCCTCTCATTTTTTCTCCACTTGGATCATAAAGTGGTTCTTTGATAATTGAACAATTGAATAAATCACCATTAATTTCTACTTGTATTCCATCTTCAGATGATAAATTTTTTTGATCTAGATATGAAAAAGCAATACTTTTATTTACAAAATGAGCAAATCCACCTGAAGTTATATACCCAATGCTATTATCTCCCTTCATTACTGCTTCATTGTTTGTGACATCTATGTCGTTTGTTTGAATTATTAAAGGAACCAATCTATTCGAGCTATTGTCTTGTTTAGCTTTTTCTTTACCAATAAATTCTTTGTTCCAATTAATGAAACTATCTAATCCAGTTTCTTTAGCAGTAAAATCAGGTCGATAGTCTAAAGTCCACGCGCCCCAATTTTTCTCTAGTCTCATAGACATTAAAGCTCTTCCACCAAAAGGTTTAATACCAAATTCTTTTCCCGCCTCCATTAACTCCTCATAAAGTTTAATTTGGAAATGTGGCGCAACATATATTTCATAGCCAAGTTCACCCGTGAATGAAATTCGGTTTATAATTGCTGGAACACCTCCAACAAACATTCTTCTTGAGTCTCTAAATCTAAATTTTTCATTAGATACATCGTCTCTAACTATTTTTTCTAAAACTTTTCTCGAATTAGGTCCTGCTATAGATATTCCATGAAATTCATCTGATCTATTTTTATATTCAACATTAAATTTATCTAAATGGCTTTCAAACCATCGTCTATGCATTTCTTGAGCTGCGCCTGAACCAAAAACCATAAATTCGTTTTCATCAATGCATGAAACTGTAAGATCGCCACATAATTTTCCTCTATAGGATAACATTGGAGATAACGATATTCTTCCAGGATTTGGAAGCTTACCTGCCATAATATGATCTAAAAATTTTCTTGCATCTTTTCCTTTAAATTGATGTTTTGAAAAATTAGCAACTTCAATAAAACCAACATTTTCTCTTACATTAATAACTTCTTTGGAGACATAATTATGCGATCTAGATCTTTTTATAGTTGGCTCTTCGTATGCATCTTTTTTATCATTTGCAAACCACAAAACATTTTCTAAACCAAAGCTGTCTCCCATAACTGCACCTTGATCTACAAAACGGTCATAAAGAGCTGTTGTTTTTTGTTTTCTTCCTTTAGGTAAAGTTTCATTTGGAAATGTCATAATAAATCTTCGTTCATAATTTTCAGAAGATTTAATTGTTCCGTATTGAGGTGATGCATAATCTCCAAATCTTGCAACATCCATTGCCCAAACATCTATTGATGGTTCTCCGTCAATTATCCATTCAGCAATACATTTTCCAACTCCACCTCCTTGACAAAAACCAGCCATTACACCCACTGCTACCCAATAATTTTTCATTCCGGGAACAGGACCAATTAATGGTGATCCATCAGGTCCAAAAGTAAAAGGCCCATTTACAATATTTTTAATTCCTGCTTTTTCTAACGCTGGCATTCTTTCAAAACCTATTGCTAATCTATCTTGAATATTATCTAGTTTTGGTTCTAATAACTCATGACCAAAATTCATAGGTGTTCCTTCAACCTTCCATGGTGTTGATTTTGGTTCATAAGTTCCAAGAAGCATTCCTTTTCCTTCTTGTCTAAAATAAATGTTACCTTCAAAATCAGTTCCAATGGGAATTCTTTGATCACCCATTGCTTCAATTTCTGGAATAGCTTCAGTGATTAAGTAGTGATGCTCCATTGGTTGAACTGGTAGATTAATTCCTGCAAGCTGTCCAACTTCTCTTGCCCATAAACCTCCAGCGTTAATAACTATTTCAGCTTTTATATTGCCCTTGTCAGTTATCACATCCCAACTTCCATCCTCTTTTTGTTTTGTGTCTTTTACAACTGTATGTGTATAATATTTTCCACCATGAACTTTTGCTGCTTTAGCAAAAGCATAAGTCACACCTGATGGGTCTACTTCCCCATCAATTGGATCCCACAATGCTAGAAGATATCTTGATGGATCAATTAAAGGATTTTTCTTTTTTACTTCCTCTAAAGAAACAAACTCTTGGTCAAGACCCATATATCTTGCTTTAGACCTCTCTCTTTTTAAATAATCCGCCCAAACATCATTTGAAGCCAAATAAAATCCCCCACTTGGTTTGAATCCAACTGAATGGCCAGACTCTTTTTCAATTTCTTTGTACAATCCGATTGTATAAGCCATCATTCTAGAAATATTTGGATCAGATGAAATCACATGTACATTTCCAGCTGCATGCCAAGAGGATCCAGATGTGAGTTCATTTCTTTCAAGAAGAATACAATCTTTGAAACCAAACTTTGATAAATGATAAAGAATGGAACAGCCTACTACGCCACCACCTATGATGACTACTTTTGCATGATTTTGCATATTAGTATTTTATTTCTTTATTGACGTCTTTCAATGTCTTGTCTGTCCCATGGTGAAAATGTTTAGTCATATCTGGCATGTACTTCATGGCAATTGGTTTTTTACCAACTGCAACAGCCATTTCTCTAACATGATGAGCTTCAGCACCACAACAAATACCGATTAAATTAATTTTTTCTTTAAGACATTCTTTTGCAAATTCAGCCATTTCAAATCTGTTACAATATAAATTATCTAAAGCAACAGGGAATGCATTTCCTCCAGGAATGCAGTTACATCCGTGATCTGTCTGATTCAAAAATCCTGGTTCTTCCTCTGTTGTTCTATATGGAACAGGAAGACCTGCAACATGACAGGAAACTTTTTTTCTTATTTTTTTTAAAAGTTTCATGGTCATTTCTGGACCTCTATAACAATTCAAACCAACAACATCAGCACCAAGATCTTCAATTATTTTACATGCGTCTTCAGCAGTGTGGCCATCTCTTGTCAAATCACCACGAGGTATTGCATAATTGGCAACTGCAATCAAACCTTCATCCTTAATTGCTTTTAAAGCTATCTTCATTTCATCTACCCAATTAATTGTTTCTGCAACTACAAAGTCAACTCCTGCTTCTTTGGCCCAAAGCACTTGCTCTTCGTACATCTTTTGACATTCTTTGAATGAGTTTTTGTCTTTTGGATCAAAAATATTTGTATTAGCAACATCTCCACAAACCATTAAGTCTAAATCTTTAAATTCTTTTGCAGCATCCTTTGCAATTTTAAGTGCATTTTTTTGCATCGGCTCTAGCAAATGTTCTTTTCCAATAATTCTTAATTTCTCTCTATGTCCATAATAGGTGAAAGCTTGAACAATATCTGAACCAGCTCTAATAAATTCTCTATGCAATTGTGTAACAACATCAGGATGTTCTAGAACTACTTCTGGCACAAATGGACCTGCAGAAAGATATCCTCTCCTTTCCATCGCAAATAAATATCCCTCTGCGAATATTACGGGACCCTCATCTAATCTTGATAATAAATTTTTATTCATATTTATTTAATAATTTATTTCTAAATAAAGAGAGTATAAAGACAATTTTAACACAACTCAAAGTTGAAACTAGTTTGCAATTTTTCCATCTATATGTTCTGATGATTTATAATTAATTAATTAGGAGAAATAATGAAAATCAAAAAATTACTTCTATCTGCTGCTGTAATATTTGGACTAACTTCTTTTGGAAGTGTTGCCAACGCAGCTTGTGGGAACATAACTATCGCTAATATGAACTGGGCTTCAGCAAACTTCATGGCTGAAGTTGACAAAATCATATTAGAAGAAGGTTACGGATGTTCTGTTGAATTGGTGCCAGGTGCAACAATGCCTACATTTACATCTATGCAAGAAAAAGGTGAGCCAGATGTTGCTCCAGAATTTTGGGCTAACGCTGCAATCATTGCTTTAAATAAAGCAGTTGATGAAGGAAAAATGCACTCACTTAATAAAGCACCTATTACTGGTTTAGGTGAAGGATGGTGGGTGTTACCTGCTACTTTAGAAAAACATCCTGAACTTACAACTGCTGAAGCAATTTTGGCAAGACCGGATCTATTTCCTCATCCAGAGGATCCATCAAAAGGTGGGTTTCATATTTGTCCTCCAGGATGGAACTGTGAACTAAGTAATAGAAATCTTTACAAAGCTTTTGACATGGAAGCAAAAGGTTGGGCTATTGTTGAAACAGGTTCTGCTGCAGGATTAGATGGATCAATTGCTAAAGCTGCTGAAAGAGGTGAAAACTGGTTTGGTTACTATTGGTCACCAACAGCTATCATTGGTAAATATGATATGAGAGCTGTGGACATGGGAGCTTGGGGTGGAAAAGATAACTGGGATAAATGTATAGTTTTACCAGAACAAGAATGTGGAGACCCTAAAGCAACTTCATGGACAAAATCTGAAGTTTACACAATCGTAACTGACAATTTCAAAAATACAGCTGGAAGTGCTGGTATGGATTATTTCAAAAAAAGAACTTATCCAGGTCCAGTAATGAACGGTATGTTAGTTTGGATGGGTGAAAACCAAGCAGAGGGTGCTGATGCTGCAATTGAATTCCTAACAAACCAAGAAGATGTTTGGTCTAAGTGGGTTTCAAGTGAAGCTGCTGCAAAAATAAAAAAAGCACTTTAATAAAATAAAATATTGCCAAACCCACTCTTTAGTGGGTTTGGTTGAGTAAAATTATGGATTTCTTTAATAAAATTCCTGTAATGGATCGAACAGCTTTAAGAGAGCTTAAAAAAGGAATAGACTCTAGTTTTAAAGAATTTTCAAGAGCCTATGGAGATGGAATTGAAGGTTTTTTTGATCCACTTTTGCATTTTTTAATTTGGTTGGAAAAATTATTAGTCAATAGTCCTTGGCCATTAGTAATAGGTGTATTTGCTTTGTTGGCATGGATTGGATCAAGAAGTATTAAACTGGTAATAGGTACAATAGTTTGTTTTATGATTATTGGTTATTTTGGAATGTGGAAAAACTGTATGGCTACTGTTGCAATAATATCTGTTTCAACATTAGTTTGTATTGTAGTCGGTATTCCAATTGGTGTGTTAATGTCTAAATCAAGCAGAGCAGAAAAAGCAATTTTACCCGTTTTGGATATGATGCAAACTATTCCAAGTTTCGTTTACCTTATACCTATAATTATGCTTTTAGGTATTGGAAAAGTGCCTGGTTTATTGGCAGTTTGTATTTATGCTTTACCACCGGTAGTAAGGCTGACAAATCTTGGAATAAGAGAAGTAGATAAAGAAACACTTGAGGCAAGTGAGGCTTTTGGTGCAACTCCAATGCAAAAATTAAAATCTGTACAAATACCATTGTCGTTACCAACAATTTTTGCTGGAATTAACCAAACAATTATGATGGCTTTAGCTATGGTGGTAATTGCATCAATGATAGGCGTTAAAGGTCTGGGAGTGCCTATTTTGCAAGCTATTTCTAATCAATATTTAGCACTTGGAATGATGAATGGTTTGGCAATAGTGGCTCTAGCAATCATCTTTGACAGAGTTACACAGCAGTATGGTCAAAGAATTCAAAAACACAGAGGTCAGAAAAAGTAACCCTGACACTTTGATCTAATATTTTTCTAGACAGTTATTTTAAAATAAATAATTATTCATTAATGAATTTTTCATTAGAAATTGGACCTCACACTGATCTTGATACTTTACCAAGTGTGAAAGATGTATATGTCACAATGCTACCTGGAGGTGATTATAAGGAGACTGCTGACAAGTCTGGAGATTTGGTAAAAAAAGGTTTTAACCCAGTTCCTCATTTTCCAGCTAGATCAATTAATAGCGAAAGTGAATTAAAAGAGTATGTTTTAAGATGTAAAGATTTAGGTGTAAAACAAGTTCTTGTTATTGGAGGTAGTCGTGAACCAATTGGAAAATTTGATAGCTCCTATCAGATATTAGAAACAGGATATTTTGATGGGATAAAGATCGGAATTGCTGGACATCCTGAGGGGAGTCCTGATATATCCGATTCAGATTTAGAAAAAGCTATGATAGATAAAAAGCCTTATGCTGATTATATAGTTACTCAATGGTTACTTGATGCTCAGCCTATCGTTGATTTTATTTCTAAACAAACGATACCAGTTCATGTTGGGATAACTGGGCCAATGAAAATTTCAAGCTTAATAAAGTTTGCAAATATTGTAGGGGCAAAAAATTCCATTAATTTTCTTAAATCTAATTTTAGTAAGGCATTAGATTTATTGAAACCTAAAGACCCTAATGATCTAATTGGGAAAGTTAAATCGCATACTGATTATTTTCACATTTATACATTCGGCGGCTTGAAGGAAACAAACAAGTGGTTGAAGGAGAATAACTATGTCTAAAGAATTTGACTATAGTAAGCTAAGACACGTAACATCAGTAGATCAATCTGATAGAAAAGTGCCTTATAATTTAAGACAAAGCGGACCAACAAAAGTTGAAATGTTAATTTCAACACGTGTAAGAAAGTCACCATACTGGCATTTATCAATGCAAGCTGGTTGTTGGAGAGCAACTGTATACAATCGTATTTATCATCCAAGAGGCTATGTAAAACCTGAAGATGGTGGTGCAATGGTCGAGTACGATGCAATTGTTAATCATGTAACAATGTGGAATGTTGCTGTTGAAAGACAAATTAGAGTAAAGGGTCCTGATGCAGAAAAATTTGTAGACTATGTAATTACAAGAGATGCTACAAAAATCTCTCCAATGAGAGCAAGATATGTAATTCTTTGCAATGCATATGGCGGTGTATTAAATGATCCTATACTTTTAAGAATATCAAAAGACGAATTTTGGTTCAGTTTATCTGATAGTGATATAGGACTTTATTTACAAGGGGTTAACTCTGATGAGAGATTTAATGTAGAAATAGATGAAATAGATGTAAGTCCGGTTCAAATTCAAGGACCAAAGTCAAAGGTATTAATGAAAGATTTATGTGGCGATCAAGTTGATTTCGATAATATGCCTTTCTATGGTTTAGCTGAAGCTAAGGTTGGGGGAAGAAGTTGCGTGATATCTCAATCAGGGTTTTCTGGTGAGGCCGGATATGAAATATATTTAAGAGAATGTACTTTATATGCAGAGGATATGTGGAATGCAGTTCTTGAAGCAGGAAAAAAGCATAACCTAATGGTTATTGCACCTGCACACCACAGAAGAATTCAAGCTGGAATTCTTTCTTGGGGTCAAGATATGGACAATCAACACAATCCATTCCAATGTAATTTAGGTTATCAAGTTTCATTATCCGGTAAAGGTGAATGGAATAAAAAAGCTGACTATGTTGGAAAAAAAGCCCTTGAAAAAATGAAAGCTGATTTAAAAGCTGGACATAAACCTTATAAACTTCAATTGGTTGGACTAGAATTAGGTGGAAAGCCAATTGAGGAATACGCCCCAGATTTTTGGTTAATTTCAGATGAAGGTGGTGGAGAGCCAATTGGGTTTATTACTTCGCCTTGGTATCATCCAGAAAAAAAACAAAATATTGCAATGGGATATGTACCTTTTGATGGAACATTGAACGCAAATGGTTTTCCAAAGGGAAAAGTAGGATCTAAATTCAAAGTGCATTTACCTGAAAAATATTCTGAAACTCCAGGCAAACCTGTAGATGCAGTAGTTGTTGATATACCATTTAAAGAGTCTTACAACGCAAATACTAGAGAAGTTGTAAAAGGTTAAAATTAAAAGGGAGGAGTAAAACTCCTCCCTCAAAATCAATGCTAGCACAATTTTTAGAAATTTTTTTTAAATCATTAAAGTTAGATAGAAGTTTATATAAAGAAAATAAGTATTTTGGAGAAGCTGCAATCTATTTTGCTGGTCTTGTAATGATACTTGATGGAGTTGCAGGAGCTGTAGCAGCAAATTCAATTATTAAAACTTCAGTTGGTATATCTGGTTTGACAGCCCTATTAACATGGTTTGTTTGGGCAATTTTTATATTTGTAATAGGTGTGAAAATTTTTCCAGATAAAGGGAGTAAGGTGCCGTTTAAAAAAGTTTTAATTGCGGTAGGATATGCTCACGCACCAGGTTTAATAAGATTTTTTGCAGTTACACCAGACTTAGTTTTGCCTATTATTTTTCTTACACAGTTTTGGATATTTGCTTCTTTAATTATATCTACAAAACAAATATTAAATTTAAAGTCTAATTTAAAATCTTTTGGAGTAGTGTTTTTATCTTTTCTTATAATTGCTTTTCTCTCAATAACATTCATTATAAATAGAATGAACTCAATTCCAGTCAGCAATATTAGTTAAATAGGAAATACAGTCTTTGAGGTTCTGCAAGATTTACACAACTTATATCCTGTCATAATTAGATTTTGCGTAACGCTTTCATCTTCTTTATGACATTCTTCACAAATCTCGTCTAAATCTTTTAAATTTTTCTCTAAAAAATCATCTTTTATTTTATCAGTCATTATCAGTTAAACCAGCTCCCGCAGTTCTTGATTTAGACTCCTCGCTTTCCTCGACATAAGTTTTAATTGAAAGTTTATGCATTTCTAACCAGTCATCCTCGGAGAAGTTATTTTTATTATCTAAAAATTTAATATTTATTTTGTCTGATTTTTCTAAAATGTCTCCACTTAAATAATTAGAATAAATAGATTCATTAAAATTAAACAAAAACTCTTTATTGTCCATTTTTAAGAATATTCTTTTACCAATAATCTCTGACGCCCTGCTCAAAAAAGATAAAAATATCAGAGGAAAAGCTATTTTATTAATTTCAATTTCATTAAATTTTAAAATTACAGGTGATTGATCATAAAAATTTAACCCACAAAGTACCGGACAATAATATCCTTTTGCTGTATTTGAAGGAGAAATTTCTCCAATATTTTCAAAGTTACTAATATTATAAATTTTAAAGTATTGGTTAAGATTTTTAAGTCCTGGCAAACCAAACATTTCAAGCAATCTTATATTTTTTCCAACTTCCTCAGAAATACCCCATGAAAAACCTTTAGCCTTAGTTGCTCTTTTAATTGTAGTTTCTATTTCGCTATAACTTCTCATACGAAATTAATTATACATCCAATAATTATCAAAATTTGAGAGTTCTGATGGCAAAGGTGCGCCCTGAAACATGCAAATACGTAACCATTTGTCTGATCTAGGATCAAATTTTATAGCACCAAAAAAAGACAACTTTAGCCTTAACATATCAATAGGCATTAATTTAGAACCAATTGTATTATCTTGAATTTCTGCATAAGGACATTTTTCAGAAATAAATACTCTTCTTACTACATGTCTTAAATGATTATTATCCAATAAAAATTTTCCAATTTTGGAACTATTTTTTTTTGTGAATACTATGTCATAAAGCTTTTTGATATCTCTTGCGATAGCAAGTGGTTGTTCTAAATTTGATCCATCATCGATATACCTATCCCCTATTCTTGGCTCCTCTTTATTTTTTGAAATAAACCAGAAATTTTTATTATTTTCTTCCTTACTAAAATCAATTTTCAAAATTTCAGAGTAATTCTTTTCAATTATATTTCTTAAATCCTCGATAGTTCTTTCAACAGGAATATTAAAGTATTTTTCCTCATTTGAACTCATTTTAGATACTAAAGGATCTACTATTTTATCATATGGCTCCATCATCATAGAAACAATATACTCAATACACTCATCATTTAAATTCTCCTCAGCCCACATATAAATATTATTAAATTGATAAGAATTTTCAAATTTAAACTCATCTTTCATAAATTTTATAAATTTTTTTAAATCAAATATTAAATTTTTAATTTTTTCTTTTTGAAATTCACTGTCAGTGTGCCAGCTTGTGATATTTTTTAGCGATTTAATTAAACACTGATAAAAAATATCTAAATCATTTTTAGAAACTTTTTCTATTTCTCTTATTTTTTTTAAAACTGTTTCTCTAGCAGTTATCCAGTTGTTAAGTAGAGTGGGATGGTTTACTATAAATGGTGCCATACCAAGTCCTGTAGAATTTCCTATGCCTAGAGTTCTGCTGATGTTGTTATCTAGTTCAACAGCGTTCTTCGGACTTATACTTTTGGCAATATGATTAACTTGGTCAAATGTAAATTGTCTAACCAAATAAACTAACATCATCTCTAGTCTAAATGGCCCACAAATTTCATCTCTATTTTTAATCCTAAATCTATCAGCTAAACCAAATTTACCAGATCCATAGACTGCAGTGGTTCTATAAAGATAACCAACTTTAGATATAAATTCTTTATCTGGTTGTTGACCTTTTGATAAATTTTCAACTACATGATTAAACAACCTGACAGATTTATTAGCTCTTGATAGGGTTAGTTCTTTATAAGATAGCCTTCCGACCTCCTGTTTAGGCACATTATTACTAAGTCTATCAACATCTTCTTTTGTTGGAATTCCATCAAATAGAGTAAATGCAGCATCCCATTTAGTGGCAATAACTCTATCTGATCTTTCGTCATCCTTAATTTCATTTGCAAAACAAATTAAAGAATAAGTTTTTTTTTCTTTAGTAAAAGAGTAAATTGCTCTTCCAAATCCTTTGTCGTTTAATTGAAAAAGGTCTCTACTATATTTCCAATCTTTAAACTCTTTTAAGAAAGATCTCAAAAAAGAGAGTTTTGATTGATGAAAAGAACCAAGTTTAGACAACTTCATCAGGGATTTAGGGTCTCTTAACTTAATTTCCATTAATTAATTCCTTTATAAAAATTAAACCAATTGTTTCCTAAAATATCATTTACTTCATTTTCATTAAAACCTATTTTTTTCAATCCTTTTTCTAAATTACTAAACCCTCTTGCATCAACAAACCATTCAGGTTGATCAGGAAATTCTGGTTTACTTTTACTTCCCTCACCATAATTTTTTGTTTTACTCCATGTTCCATTCCTCATCCACTCAACGATACTATCTGGTTGATTCAAACACAGGTCAGAACCAATGCCTATATTTTTTACTCCCATTATTTCAACAGTTTTTGCAACCATTTCACAAAAGCTATCTAATTTACAATTCGTTCCATCTTTTAGATGATGTGCATACAAAGAAAGCCCAAGCATTCCTCCACTATTTGATAAATGTTTTAAAAGTGTTTCAGATTTATTTCTTAAAGCACTATGCCAAAAAGATGGATTAGCATGAGTAATTGTAATTGGTTTTTCACTAATATCTATAGCGTCCAATGTACTTTTTTCACCTGAATGCGACATATCAATAACTATTCCAATTCGATTCATTTCTTTTATAGCTTCTCTTCCAAAATTTGTTACACCAGAGTCGTTTTTTTCATAACATCCTGTAGCTAAAAGAGATTGGTTATTGTAAGTAAGTTGCATGAATCTACATCCATGATGATGAACTTTCTCAATTAAATTAATATCATCCTCAATTGGAGAACAGTTTTGAAAGCCAAAAAATATTGCAGTTTTATTTTCTGACTTAGCCTTTATTATATCCTCAAAAGTTTTTCCCAGAAATATTAGATCTGAATTTTCATTAAATAAGTTATCCCATTCTTTTAGCTTAATTAAAAATTCATCATAGTCCTCATGATATACTACTGTCGCATGTACTGCGTTCAGTCCAGCATCTCTGTTGATTTTAAAAATATCTCTTGACCAGTTGCAATATTGAAGATTATCAATTCGATAATTCATATTAAAAACACATTATAATTATTACAAATTTTGTCGACTAGTTTTAATTTTAAGACTATATTAATTATATTAATTCAAAAACTTAGCATGAAAAAGAAAAGATATAGTCACAGAGTATCCATTGTAATGGGAAGCAAATCTGACTATTCCACAATGAAATTATGTGAAAAAACTCTGAAATTACTTAAAGTTAATTATGAAACTAGTATTGTTTCCGCTCATAGAACACCTGAGAGAATGTTCAATTATGCAAAATCAGCAGAGTCAAGAAACATTAACGTAATTATTGCAGGCGCAGGAGGATCTGCACATTTACCTGGCATGATTGCTGCATTGACAAGAATACCAGTAATAGGCGTTCCTATTGAAAGTAAAAAACTAAAAGGTCTAGATAGTCTATTATCTATAGCCCAAATGCCTAAAGGTATTCCGGTTGGAACAGTTGCCATAGGAACTGATGGTGCCATAAATGCTGCATTGTATGCAGCATCTATAATTTCTAATTTTGATCCTAAAATTAAAAACAGCTTAATAAAATGGAGATCCAAACAATCCAAATCTGTTAAGAAAAAACCAAAATAAATGAAAAATCCTATTTTAGGAATTATAGGTGGAGGTCAACTTGGAAGTTTGCTGTCAGTAGCTGCTAACAAAATTGGCATTAAAACTGTTATTTTAAGCGATGATGAGAATGCGCCAGCTAAAAACTTTACGGAAAAATTCATATATGGAAAATATGATAACAAATCAATTACTCAGGAGTTTATCAATAGTGTCGATTTAGTTACTTACGAATTTGAAAATATTCCATTTAATATTCTTCAAAGTATAAATAATGAAAAAACAGTTTTGCCTAAACCTGAGATTAATAATTTAATCCAAAATAGATTGACAGAGAAAAATTTTCTCAATGATATAAATATTCAAACTACCCAATATGTTTCTATAAAACATATAGACGAATTAAAAGAAAATGAAAATTTTTTGCCAGGATTGCTAAAAACAACTACATTAGGATATGATGGGAAGGGTCAATACAAATTAAATAGCAAAAAAGATATATCTAATGAAATAGATTTTTCTAAAGAATACATATTAGAAAAATTCATTAATTTAAAAAAAGAAATATCCGTTATCATTACAAGATTTGGTAATCAAAAATATGAAATATATGAACCAATTGAAAATGTTCATGAAGACCAAATTTTAAAGCACTCTAAAATCCCTGCAGATGTTTCGAAAGAAATTATTATTAAATCCACTGAGTGGTCAAAAAAAATTGTAGAGGATTTAGATTATATTGGAACATTATGTGTAGAGTTTTTTATTGACAAAAATGATAATTTATATGCTAACGAAATAGCTCCCAGAGTTCATAACTCAGGACATTTGACAATTAATTCTCACAATATAAGTCAATTTGAAAATCATGTTAGAGCTGTATGTGGTTTAGAAAAAATTAAAACAAAGAAAATATATAATGCCAAAATGATAAATTTAATAGGTGACGATATTTCAATATATAGAGACAAAAAATTTTCTGAGAACGAATTCTTTTTTGACTATCTTAAAAAAGATATAAAAAATAAAAGAAAAATGGGTCATATAACAATCATTGAAAAATAATATCTTAAATTTGTTGAACTAATGAGGCGCTATTATTTGTTGGTTTATTGACATCTTTAGATATTTCGTGAAAAGTCAAACTTACTTTGTTACAATCTTTTAAAAAAGTTGAACCAAAATGTTCAATGTTTAAATATTTATCTATATCTTTTTCATAAAGTATTACTGGTTGTCTATGATGAATTTCTGAAATATTTTGGCTTGCCTCCTCAGTTATCATGCAAAATTGGCCTTCATCGTAAATTGCAGCTATAAAAATTGTTTTTTTATCATTTCTGAAAAAATAATATGGAATTTTGTTATCTTTTGTTCTTTTCCACTCGTAGAAGCCATCGGCAACAACTACACATCTTTGCGTTTTTATAAGTTTTTTAAATGAAACCTTTTCATCAATTGTTTCTACTCTTGCATTTATCAAGGCTTTAAAGTCTTTCTGTTTTGCCCATGATGGAATAATTCCCCATTTGAGATTTTCAACAGTATTGCCATTTTTATATTTTTTGACTACAGGAAGATTTTGATATGGGTGTGCATTATAATTATCACTGTCTTGAACATTAATCGCAGTTTTAACGATATTTTTTGTTTTTGTTACAGCATTTGTAATTACGTATCTTCCACACATATATTAAATATTGGTTTAATTTGTTTTTAGATTATATGTTCTTCAAAATGATTAAATCAATAGAAAATAACTTTGATAACCCACAGGTAAATGAACTTCTAAGAATTCATTTTATTGAATTAAGATCTGTATCGCCAGAAGGCAGTTCACATGTGTTAGATGTGCAAGGTTTGAGAGTCCCCAGTATCAAATTTTGGAGTTTATGGGAGAATAATGATTTAATTGGATGCGGAGCTTTAAAAACACTTACAGAAGAACATGGGGAATTTAAGTCAATAAGGGTTGCAGACAAATTTAGGAAAAAAAGATATGGAGAGAAAATTATCACACATTTAATAGATAAATCAAAAAAAATTGGAATTAAAAAATTAAGTGTTGAAACAGGTGCTGGAGAATTTTTTGCTCCAGCAAGAAAATTATTTAAAAATTTTGGATTCAAAAAATGCAAACCTTTTGCACATTACAAAGAGGATCCAAATTCATGTTATTATTCTCTTAATTTATAATTTCATGAAAAAAAATTTGACCAAACCTTATATACTTTATGTTGCAGAGGTTATTTATTTGGCAATAAGTGAAATTAAAAGTAAAGAGCAAAATATAAGTAATATTGATGCTATGGAAAGATTCATTGGTTCACCACTATATGAAAAAATAAGTAGTGGTAAGTATCATGATGATTGGTTTGAAGAGTTAAAAAAAAATAATTATATTGATAATAATTCTGGAGAAAAAATTTCTGCCGAAGTAATTCGGCTTTTAAATCTTCAAAAAGAAGCAATGATGAAGCAATTAATTAAATTTCCTGATTTATACTATGCAAAAAGCCATTTTCCTTTAGATATTTCTCAAAGAGCTATTAATCATCTGTGGAGAGTGTGTGAAAGTTACGAGTTGTGGTGTAATGAAACAAAGAATACTAAGTTAATAAAATTAAACATAATTGAATAAATTTATGAATCAAATTTCCAAATTTATCGACTCCACTTTACTAGATTTAGGAAGACAATTTAAACTATCTTATTTACCACCTTTAATGATTTATCTTGCAGCTGGAATTTCAGGTTTAACAGGAATAGTGGGTACATTTTTTGTTAAAGATTATCTAAATTTATCAGCAGCCTTTCTTGCTGGGCTAGGGTTTTGGGCTGGTATTCCTTGGGCACTAAAAATGCCATTAGGTCATTTAGTAGATCTAATTTGGAACAAAAAAAATTATATGGTTTATGTAGGAGCTACACTAATTGGTTTAAGCTTATTGATAATGTATGGATTAATTATCCATACGGAATGGATGTCCACAATTCTAAAAGTAGAGACTTGGTTTGTAATAAGTGTTCTTTTAGCTCCCATTGGATATGTGGTTCAAGATGTTGTTGCAGATGCAATGACAGTAGAGGCTGTTCCAATTGTAAATGAAGAAGGTCAAAAATTTTCACAAGATCAGATTAAAACAATGCATACTACAATGCAGACACTTGGACGATTTGCAATTATAGGTGGTACTGTTCTTGTTGCTTTAGTGAATGTGATCTTATTTAAAGGCGTAGATAGTTTAGAGCAAGCAGATAAAATAGAGCTCTATGGATCAATTTATATTTATGCACTAGTAATACCATTTGTTTCAATTTTAGGAGTAATTTTTGCTAACTATCTTAAAAATAAAAAGAAAAATAAATTAATAGGTCAGGGTTTAGTTGGTAACGAAGATAATTACGAACATGAAAAAACAGATATTAATTGGTGGATTTTGGGTGGTAGTTTAATTTTTGTAATTTTTACACTCAGTGTTGGTTCCTTCGGAGTTCCTTTTGCTCAAGAAATAGTTTTTTTAGGATCTATGGTAATTATTTTGTTCCTGATGAGTAAATTGATAAAAGAATTGCCTCAAAATTTAAGATCTACGATTGTGGGAACGGCTGTGATTATATTCGTATTTAGAGCAATGCCAGGTCCAGGTCCAGGACTATCTTGGTTTGAAATAGATGTACTAAAATTTAACGAGCAGTTTTTTTCTATATTATCATTACTAGCTTCAGTCTTAACATTGTTAGGAATTATTTTGCTTAGACCTTTTATGTCAAATAATTCAATAGCAAAAATTATTGTAGTTTTATCAATTGCTGGTGCAATATTATTTTTGCCAAGTGTTGGGATGTATTACGGATTTCATAATTGGACTTCATCAATAACAAATGGAATTGTTGATGCTAAATTTATTGCACTAATTAATACAGCATTAGAGTCACCTTTAGGTCAGGTCTCAATGATACCTTTACTAGCATGGATTGCTAAGAATGCGCCTTCGCACTTAAAAGCTACTTTTTTTGCAGTTTTTGCGTCTTTTACAAATTTGGCGCTATCAGCAAGTGCTTTAGGAACAAAATACTTAAATGAAATTTACACAATTACTCGTGAAGTCAAAGATAAAGTGACTAATGCAATATTGACGACTGCTGACTACTCAGAATTGGGAATATTATTAATAACTGTAACATTGCTGACTTTAATTTTACCAATTTTGTTCGTATTTATTATTCAAAAAACAAGATTTAAAACTTTAGAATAGTTTCTAGATACATTTATAGCCATATTCTAGTGAAGCATCAGTTATTGAGTGGTACATAGATTCCCCAAAACTACGAAGTGAAAAAATTCTAGCTTTTTCAGGATCATCCTCAACCATATCAACTAAAAAAGATATTCCGTTATATGATGAGTTGATGCACATATTTTTACTAAATATATTGAAATTAAACGGACAACCTTTTTTTAAAACCTCTTTAACATTAGGTCCTTCTATTTCTATAATTGCTTTTGAGTGTGAGAGATCTGTAACAGCAAAGTCGCTATCATTAAAATTTTTTAAAATTTCACTAAAAAGTTCTTTTTTTTTAGAAACAACAAGCCAATTGTTTGGTGAATTCCACAATATTCTTAAATTTTCATTTGCAACAACTTTTTGTGCTTCATTAACAAATTGCAAATTATTAAGTTTTATATCATTTATTTTAATTGAGGAATTTTTGTACTGAACTATTTGAACAATTAATAAATTTTTTAACTCAGAAATTTTCAATAATTGATTTTCAGTTTTATTTTCAAAATTTCCATAAGAACCCTCTGAATGAATGTTCTGCAAAGGTGATATCATCGTCATGATCTAACTCTCTTTCCTTCAGGATCTACATAATGAGAAGAGACAATCTCTACAGGAATTGTTTTATTTTTTAAAGGTGACATAGCAAAGAGTTTTTGTCCTATCATATTTTTACCATCTTTAATTATTGCTAAAGAAAATGGGTTATCATATTCAACACTCCAACATGAAGCCGAAACATGACCTAATTTTGGATTAGGTAATTTTGCTTTTGGATCTTTTACTATGTAAGATCCCTCGGGTATACTTGTAGTTTTATCAATTGGAACTACACCAACTAATTTTTCTCTATCCGTAGATGTAAAGGCAGATCTGTTTAAAGATCTTTTACCTATAAAATCTTTTTTCTTACTAACTAGCCCTTCTAAAGATGCATCATAAGGGATTGTTCTTCCATCTAATTCAGATCCCGCAACATGACCCATCTCTATTCTTAGAGTTGATAAAGCTTCAGTTCCATATGGTTGTATTTGAAATTTTTTTCCAACTTCCATGATTTTTTCCCACATGAAATATCCGTTATCAGATTCAACGTTAATCTCATATGCTAACTCACCAGAAAACGAAATTCTGTAAATTTTTGCAGGAACTCCAAATAAATCAGCCTCTTTATAACCCATAAATGGCAAACCTTCGTTTGAAACATCTAAATTAGGGAATAATTTCATTAATAATTTTCTAGAATTAGGTCCTGCGATTGCCGCACCTGCCCATTGCTCTGTGGTTGATACAACGTTTACATTTAATTCCGGCCACACTAGTTGTAAATAATACTCTAAATGAGATAGAACATTTGCTGCTTGAGCTGTTGTAGTTGTCATGTGATAATGATTTTCGGAAATCCTTGTTGTTGTTCCATCATCCATAACAATTCCATCTTCTCTTAACATTACGCCGTATCTTGCTTTACCCACTGGAAGTTTAAGCCAAGCATTAGTATAAACTCTATTTAAAAATTCTGCTGCATCTGGTCCTTTAACATCTATTTTACCTAATGTTGTAACATCACATACGCCTACATTTTGTCTTACATTCTTTGCCTCTCTTTTTGATGCTTCAAATAACCCTTCATCTCCTTGCTTGTAATATCTTGGTCTTAACCAAACCCCTGCATCAACAAATACTGCATTATTTTTTTCATGCCATGAATGCATAGGTGATTTTCTTGTGGGTTTAGAATGCTTACCAACTTCTCTTCCTACAATTGCTCCAATTGAGACTGGTGTATAAGGAGGTCTAAAAGTAGTGTGTCCTACTTGTGGAACTACTTTATTCTCAATATCAGAAACTAATTGTAATCCATTTAAATTACTTGTTTTTCCTTGGTCGGTAGCCATACCAAGCGTTGTATATCTTTTTACATGCTCGATAGACCTGAAACCTTCTCTTATAGCTAGCTCAATATCAGAAACTGCCACGTCATTCTGAAAATCTAAAAACCTTTTATAAGATTTACCTTTTGGTAAAGGAACACACCAAAATTTGTCATGATCCGTTGATTTTTTTTCTACTACTGTCGGTATTGAAACTTTATTATTTTTTTCAGTTATTTTATTTGAAACATCAAAACCTTTATCAAAAGCATCTTTAATTGTTTCTTCCAACGTGAATATTCCATTTGCTGAACCAATTGTATTTTCTTGTTGTTTGGATTTATCTGGTATAAATGCATCTATTTTTTCGTTAAATTTAGATTTGTTTCCTGACTGTGATGCTAAATGAATAGATGGTGTCCAAAAACCTGATACACAGATACAATCGCACTCTATATTTTCTATGTTAAATAATTCTTTTTTATCTTCAGATATTTTAGCAATATCTGCTGATTTAACTTTTTTATAGCCTTTTGCAGCAACAACTACATAGGAGAATTTAATTTCAATATTTAAATTTTTTGCCTCAGTTATAATATCTGAAGAAGGATTACTTCTTGTATCCAATATGATTGGATTTACTCCGTTTTTTTTAAATTCAATTGCAGTTTCATAACCACTATCATTGTTTGTGAAAATTAAAGGTTTTTTTCCAACTAATACGCCATAAACTTTCATATACTCTTTGGCAGCTGACGATAACATAACGCCAGGAGTATCGTTATTTCCAAAAACTAGAGGTCTTTCAATTGAACCTGATGAAATCAATACTTCATTTGCTCTTATGTACCACAAACGTTGTTTAGGGAGATATTTTTGAGTTTTTGGCAAATGATCACTAATACGCTCTGACATTACTAACATATTGTGATCATAGTAACCAAAAACTTGCGATCTATTTTTTACTGTAACATTAGGCATGGACTTTAATTCTGCTATAATCTTTTCTGTCCACTCAACTCCTGTTTGGTTTCCGATATTTACATCACTTGTTAATAAGCTACCTCCAAATCTTGGTTTGTCCTCAGCCAATATTACTCGGGCTCCGTTCTTGGCAGCTGCATAAGCACTTGCTAAACCTGAAGGCCCAGATCCTGTTATTAATAAATCACAATACTCATATTTATGCTCATATCTTTCTTTATCATGCTTGATAGATGCTTCTCCAAATCCAGCTGCCATTCGAATAAAAGGTTCATATATTTTATACCAAAAGCTAGGAGGCCACATAAATGTTTTGTAATAAAAACCAGCTGGAAAAAACATTTTTAAGAAATTATTTATCGCCCCAATATCAAAATTTACACTAGGCCAACAATTAACACTCTTAACCTCTAGCCCTTCAAAAATTTCTTGTTCTGTTGCTCTTATATTTGGATCTCTCTCATTATTTCTGTCTAACTGCAGAATTGCATAGGGCTCATCAACGCCAACTCCAAAAAAACCCCTAGGTCTGTGATATTTAAAGCTTCTACCTACTAAATGAACTCCATTCGCTATTAAGGCAGATGCGATAGTATCTCCCTCAAAACCAAAATATTTTTTGCCATTAAATTTAAACGAGATTTTTTTTTCTCTATTGACCATTCCAACATTATCTAATCTAAAATCCTGGGACATTATTCTATTGCTTCGTTTGCTTTATAAGTTTTAAAAATTTCGTGAGTTGATGTATCTCTCTCAACTTTAATCCATTGTCTACATCCAGATATATGATGCCATAATTCTAAATGTTTTCCTCTTGGACTTTTTCTTAAGTATACAAAATTATCCCATTCTTGATCGCTTATTTCTTTATTAAGTTCAGGACGCTTTACTGTTGCATCTCCACCATAAGCAAATTCATTCTGAGATCTAAGTCCACAATGTGGACAGTTGATATATAACATTTATGATATCCAGGTTTTAGTTCCTAGGCCTTTTTCATCAATTAAATTTCCAGTGCTAAATCTGTTGAGGCTGTAACCAGCATTTAAATCATGAACTCTGTCTTGAGCAATTGTATGTGCAAAAGTCCATCCGGAAGCTGGAGTTGCTTTAAATCCACCATAGCACCAACCACAATTTAAATATAATCCGTTAATATGTGTTTTATCAATAATTGGTGAACCATCCATGGACATATCCATTATTCCACCCCAAGTTCTTAACATTTTTAATTTGCTAAGAAATGGAAACATCGCAATCCCTTCTGTTAAAACATGTTGAAGAGTTGGTAAGTTTCCTCTTTGAGAATAACTATTATATCCATCTAAGTCTCCACCCATAACCATTTCCCCTTTATCTGATTGGCTACAATAAAAATGTCCTGCACCAAATGTAACAACATGATCAAGCAAAGGTTTAATAGGCTCTGAAACACATGCTTGAAGCAAATGAGTTTCAATTGGTAAAGTCATATTTAACATTTCTGCTAAAATATTTGTACTTCCTGCAACACATAAACCAACTTTCTTTGCTTTAATTTCTCCTTTGGAAGTTCTTACTCCAAGAATTTTTCCATTTGAGACATCAAATCCTGTAACTTCGCAGTTTTGAATTATATCAACACCCATGGAGTCTGCTTGTCTCGCATAACCCCAGGCAACAGCATCGTGTCTTGCTGTTCCAGCGCTTGGTTGCATCAAGCCTCCAAAAATTGGAAACCTTACATTGTCAGAAAAGTCTGCCATTGGAATTAACTTTTGAACTTCTTCTCTATTTAGCAAAACCGCATCAATGCCGTTCAAACGCATCGAATTTCCCCTTCTTGAATAGGCATTCATTTGTGCATCTGAGTGGGCAAGATTAATTATTCCTCTTGGGGAAAACATTACA
>CACCWT010000005.1 GCA_902549785.1 uncultured Pelagibacteraceae bacterium | reverse complement strand
AATATGGGGAAGCATAATTGGTGGAATGCTAGGTTTTTCAATTGGTGGGCCTTTTGGTATGCTTTTAGGATCCTTAATCGGTGGAAAAATGTCGAGGGCTAGATCAGGTGGTGAATTTAGAACTTTTGCACAGCCGCAACAAATATTTGCACTCTCTTTGATAGTTTTATCAGCAAAGCTAAGTAAAGCTGATGGGCAAGTTAGTCGTGAAGAGTTAATTGCTGTTAAAGATAAATTAAAAATACCTGAAAGTGAATTAGATCAAGTTGGTAAAATTTTTAATAAAGCTAAAGAGGAAAGTACCGGGTATGAACCATATGCAAAACAAATTGCAGAAGTTTATAGAGGAAATATGAATGTATTAGAGGAAGTAATTAACACTCTTTTTTATATTGCTGAAGCTGATGGACACATAAGTAACAATGAATTAATAATGATAGAGGATATAGCAAGAATTTTTGGATTAAATCAAGCTCAAATTAACGGAATTAAAGAAAGCAGAAAGTCATCAGACAAACTTAATCCTTACATTGTTTTAGAGAGCAAGCCTGACGACTCACTCGAAGAAATAAGAAAACGTTATATTAAACTTAGCAAAGAGCATCATCCTGATCTTTTATTAAGTAAAGGTGTTCCTCAAGAAGTAATAGATGAGAGCAAAGCTAAAATGAGAGCTGTTAATTCAGCATGGGATCAGATTCAAAAATTAAAGAATTAGTCCTAATAAACTCGCCATAAAATACATAGAAAATACAAAAGCAAGGACCACAATAAAATACATTATTGTAACAATTTTATCTCTTTTCCTTCTTTGTCTTACAAATGGCTTATCATCCAAGTCACAAATATCTCTTATGCCAATAACTTTATAATCACAAGTATAACGCCATATGGAGTCAGGCATCCTAGGATCAGTTTGATTATAATATTTAATCCATTGAACTGTATATTTAAATAAAAGATAGCTTACTATTAAAAGAAGACCACTAGTAAACATTAATCTACCATCTAAAACTGTTCTGACTCGGTTGAGCCTTCCATTGCTGTAGTTGAGCTTTTGCCTGAGCTTATTGTATTTGAAACAGCATCAAAATACGATGTACCTACTTCTCTTTGATGTTTAACGCTTGTGTATCCATCTTTTTCTCTAGCAAATTCATGCTGTTGAATTTTTGAGTAAGCAGTCATACCTTCTGATTTATATTTTTCAGCTAATTCAAATATTGCGATATTTTGAGTGTGGAAACCTGCTAATGTAATGAATTGAAATTTATATCCCATTTCTCCAATCTTTCTTTGAAATGATCCAATTTCTTCATCAGATAAATGTTTCTTCCAATTGAATGATGGTGAACAATTATAAGCTAACATTTTACCAGGAAATTTTTCATGTATAGCATCAGCAAATTTCTTTGCTTCTTCTAAATTTGGAGTAGCGGTTTCGCACCAAATTAAATCTGCGTATGGTGCATAAGCAAGACCT
Organism: uncultured Pelagibacteraceae bacterium; assembly: GCA_902549785.1. The sequence goes on along the minus strand of CACCWT010000005.1, from coordinate 36,105 downwards.
CTAGAAATTGCTTGCTCTATTCCATCTTTAACATAAAAGAAACCTTCGGGTGATCTTTCTCCAGTTAAAAATGGTTTATCATTTTCATCAAAATCATTAGTTATTAGCTTCGCTGCATTTGCATCTGTTCTTGCTAAAATTATTAACGGCACATCTGCAATATCAGCGGCAAGTCTTGCAGCCTTTAAATTTCTAACCATTGTTCCAGTTGGTACAAGAACTTTTCCACCCATATGACCACATTTTTTCTCACTAGCTAATTGGTCTTCAAAGTGAACCCCAGCAGCACCCGCTCTAATAAATTTTTTAGTTAATTCAAATACATTTAATGGTCCACCAAATCCTGCTTCACCATCAGCTATAATTGGTAACATGTAATCAGTTCTCTTACTTTTATCCATATCACCATCTATCATTTCCATATGTTGAATTTGATCAGCTCTTATTAGGGAATTATTCATTGTCTCAACTAATTTAGGTGCACTATCATATGGGTATAAAGATTGATCAGGATACATTTCACCAGCACTGTTAGCATCAGCTGCAACTTGCCAACCACTTAAATAAATTGCCTTTAAACCAGCTTTTGCATGTTGAACTGCATGATTGCCTGAAAGTGACCCAAGGGTGTTTACATAAGCTTCTGTATTAAGCAGTTTCCAAAGCTTTTGAGACTGCATTTTACACATAGAATACTCAATTTTGATTGAACCTCTTAATCTTTCAACTTCTTCAGGAGTATAATCTCTTTTAATACCTGCAAATCTTTGTAAATCGTATGAAATGTTTTCAGCTGACACTTAAACCCCTCTCTTTTGATTAAATGACTAGAAATGACTAATGACTATTTTGAGCTGTATTCTTCAGTAAATTCGTTCATTCCACTAGATCCCCAATCGCAATGATCGTCTCTAATGTAAATACCTTTTGACTTATGCTCAGAATGCTCTTCTATATTAGTAATTTGGTAGTTATTTTCGATATTGTTAATTTTGTTTTTTTCCATGTAAACTTTATAATTTACAATATTTACAAAATCTACAATTAAATCGATTTTGCTTGTAAAAACGAATAATTTTGTGTAAATTTAAATTTACAAAATTTACAAATAGTAAAATGAGTCAAATTGATACAAAAATTGGTCCAAAAATCAAAGCTTTTAGAAGGCAATTAGGAATTCAAGCTAACAAATTGGCAGAAGAAATGTCTATTTCACCAAGCTATTTAAATCTAATAGAGAGTGGAAAAAGAAAAATTGATGGAGACTTACTTTTAAAGGTTTGTGATAAACTTAAAATAGAGCTTTCCGATCTTACAAGCAAAACAGACTTAAATCTTGAGAATAATATTTCTGAATTGTTGGGTGATGAACTTTTTGAGGATCTTGATATTCTTGGACCAGAAGTGAAGGATTTAGTTAATACAAATCCAAAAATTGCTAAAGCTTTAATTAAACTAGGTGATAACTTTAAACAAAAAGATCATGAAATTTTTAACAAATTAGAAAATATTTCAGGTAAAATTATTGATGGGAGAAAAAACGCGTTTCCTGGAGAAGTAATTTCAGATTTTTTACAAGAAAATAAAAATTTTTTTCCAAAATTAGAAGAATTTGCAAATCAAATTTTTGATAAAGTAAAACAAAACAATAGAACAAGATATATTGCCTTATGTCAGTTTTTAAAAGATGAATATGGTATAACTGTAAAAGATGTAATACCTAAAGAAGGAAAACCATTCTCAAAGATATATAAAGTAAAAGACAAAGAATTGCTATTATCTGATTATCTTTCACTTGAAACAAAAAAACTTTTTGCTGCAGCACAAATTTCACAAGAAGGTGCATCAAAAGAAATTGATGAATACCTTGCAACATTTAATTTTCCAACTGAAGAATCTAAAAAATTAACAAGGGTTGCGCTTTTGAATTATTGCGGTGCCGCAATATTGATGCCCTACGCTCTTTTTCATAAAGAATGTAAAGAATTAAAATATGATTTAGAACTTTTACAAAATACATTTGCAACCTCTTTTGAGCAGGTAGCTCATAGAGTAACATGTTTACAAGATCCAAAACTTCCTGGAATACCTTTTCATTTTTTAAGAGTAGATGTTGCTGGAAATATTTCAAAAAGATTTTCATTATCAGGTATAGAGATACCAAGATATGGAGGAGCTTGTCCAAGATGGAATGTGTACTCAGCTTTTTCAAGACCAGGTGTTATTCAAGCAGCTGTTAGTAAAATGACTAATGGAGAGAAATATGTTTGTATTGCAAAAACTGTTGAAAAGGGCGTTGGAAGGTATGGACAAAAAAAAAGTATGTTATCAATAGGTCTTGGTTGTGAAGCAAAATATGCAAAAGAATTTGTATATACTGAAAACTTAGATCTCAGTGACAAAAAATCTGAATTACCTATTGGAGTATCATGTAGGACATGTGACAGACTTGATTGTTCTCAAAGAGCTTTCCCTCCTCTTCATAAAAAATTTGATGTAGATATTAATTCTAGAGGAGTTTCGGTTTACGTAAATGAGTAAAATATAGCTTACTGCTGTTTTTGCCTTTTCTTTGAAATAAGCTGAGTAAGAGAGTCTACCATCAAGTCTGAGGCTTTAAATATTTCATTTGCTTTAAACTCATGAGACATATTTTTTTCCTCATTTGTCTTATCTTCTATAATTATTCCTTTATCTGGTGAATTATCCTTTATATATATTAAAATTAACCACTCGTCGTCTGTAGACTCGTCCCATTTAATAAAAATTTCTCCTGTCTCAAATCTTTTGTCTACACATCTAAAAATAGACATATGTCTTGTGATATATCTTTTGTTTAATTGGAAAACAAGGCTGTTCGCACTTCTATAAAAACTTTCTAAAGCAAACTCAATTTTTTGTCTCGCTAAATTATATTCTCTTTCTTTTTGAAGTAGTGCAGATCTATCATCAGCTTCATCTGTCTTAACGCCAAGTGCCTCAACTCTTTCTCTAATTTTTTGATCTCTTATTAATCTATATTTATTTTTTAAGTTCTCTATTCTTTGTTGAAGTTGCCCATAATCTTCTCTTTTTTCTCTTAAAGAAATTTTTTCAAGTTTCTCTAATTCTTTTACCTCTCTTATTCTAAATCTTTCAATCTGTTTTTGAATTTTTAATTCTTGTAAAAATTTCTTTTGTCTCTCTGATTGTTCTTTTCTTAAAAGGGCTTGTTCTTTTCTTAAAAATAATTTTAAGTCTTTTGCTCTTAATTTTTCTATTCTTTCTTCATCTTTTAGTTGTTGCTCCTTTAGTTTTAATTGCTTTTTCTCTTGTAATATCTTTTGTTTTTTTATTCTTTCTTTTTCTCTTTCATTTTTTTCAATTTCAATTAATTTTAACCTTCTTTTTTCGTCTTTTCTTTGAGATTTAAAATCATTAATTTTTCCATCAATAGAATTAAAGAATTTAGAGATGCCCCTATCAATTGCGAAAATGTCAAATTTGACTTTAATATTTAATTTTGATTTTATATTTTCCTCTACTCTTACTGACCTTGTAATTAAATTATCTTTACCCTTCTTTTTAAGAACTAACTTTTTACTTATATTTTTCTTTCTTCTAATCCTAAGATTTTTCCTCTTCTTCTTTACTTTTTTTTTTATTTTTGAGGTAATTTTGCTAATTTTTTTTTTTTTATTAACTTTTTTTTTTTTATTTTTTTTCATTATTACTGGTATTAATTTATCAGTAATATTTTAATAAATATAGTCCCGAGTATTAGGAACAGAACTATTATCTTTAGCTAATTGTAATTGAAATACAACCTGATCTCCCCATTTGAATGCCATTTCACAACTAGCTAGGTAAAATTCCCACATTCTAAAAAATTTTTCGTCAAACATATCTAAAACTGTATCTTTTTTTGATAAAAATCTCTCTTTCCAATTTCTTAAAGTATGAGCATAATGCATTCTAAGTACCTCGATATCAGACACTATAAGACCAGACTTTTCGATTGGTTTCGATATCTCACTTAAGCTAGGCGTGTAACCACCAGGAAAAATATATTTTTGTATCCATGGTTGTGGGTCTCTCGGAGGCATAGAGGAACCAATTGTATGAATTAGTGCTATTCCTTTTTCATTCAAAAGCTGAAAAACTTTATTAAAATATGTTCTATAAAAATTTCTACCAACATGTTCAAACATTCCGACACTCACAATCCTATCAAACTTCTCATTTAATTGTCTGTAATCAATCAGCTTAAAGTCTACTTGATTTGATAAATTCATTTCTTTCGCTTTATTCTGACTATATTCAAATTGATTTTCAGACAATGTTATTCCTGTAACACTAGCATTTGTCTCCTTTGCTATTGCTAATGCTAATGTTCCCCATCCTGAACCAACATCTAAAACTTTTTGGTTTGGCTGTATGTTTAGCTTTTTTATAATATGATGAATCTTGTTACTTTGAGCTTGTTCAAGAGTATCACTATCATTTTTAAAATAAGCACAAGAATATTGTCTATTTTTATCTAAAAATAAATCGTAAAGTTTTTCAGATATATCATAATGATGTGCAACATTTTCTTTTGATTTTATTATTTTATTTAAATTCGTAAGATATCCAAACGTACCTTTTATTTTTTTTATTACCGCTCCATAAGAATTTATATTCCCTCTACCAATATTTTTAAAAGCTAAATCTAAAAAATCTGTAAGTGTACCGTTTTCTATTACTAAAGATCCATTCATATAAGCTTCCCCAAAATGTAAGTCGGGATTTATAAGTAACTTTTGCATTAGTTTTTGGTCAAGAAATCTAATTACAATAGGTTTATCTTTTGTTGGATTCCCTATAACGTATTTTTTTGAATTTGAGTCTATAAGTTCAAAACCATCCTGCTTAAATAAATTATTCAAAAAACTTATTAAACTCATTTTTATGCCGCCTTTAATATCTCCATATTAAAATTTAGTTTTTCAAGACTTGAAAATAGATCATTTTTTTCTGCTTGATCTAATAATTTTAATGGAGGCAAAAGATATCCGTATATTGAATTTTTTTCTGCCATAAGAGTGTGGAGACTTGAAATTAGATTATATTTGTCGAAAGATTTTCTTACATCACACAAATTTTGATTAGATGATAGATCTAGATTTTTATGGAAATTATCATAAATTTTTCTAGCTAGGTGACCTGTAACATTTGTTGTTGCAGTAATTATACCATGGCATCCCAATTCTAGACCTTTTAATAATTTTGCTTCAGAACCTGGGAAAATTGAAAAATTTTTAATTTTCAAAGTTTCAAATAAATTGTAACTACTATCCTTTACACCAATAATTTGATCAGGGAATTTTTGAACCAAATTTTCCACACATTGAACACTAAATTTATATCCACAAAGTTTTTCAAAATTATATAGAATAATTTTACAATCATTAATCTCTTTGATAATTCTAGAATAGAAATTGATCACTTCTTCGTCTCCATACTTATAATAAGCTGGTGGCATTATTAAAAAATTATTAAAACCCATAGATTTAGAAATTTTCATTAAATTTATTGTATCGATTAAAGAATTGAGACCAGTTCCAATTATAAACTTGCTTTTATGTCTACTCTTAGGTAGCTCATTTATTAATTGAATTTTTTCACTTAAGGATATTAGTTGGGACTGTCCAGTGCTTCCAAAAAAAACAACACCGTGACATCCTAAATCAATGACATTTTCAGCGTGTTTAATGGTATTTTTAATGTCTAATGCTAAATTTTTATCTAAAACTGATAAACTAGCAGCATATACACCTTTAATTTGTTCCATTGCCAAAATTTATATAAAAATTCAAATTAGTAAAGGTTATAAAAACATATGAATATACTTGTTATACAAAACCGTATGGGTATTGGAGATATGGTAATTTTCTTACCTTTTATAGAAGCAATTTCTAAAAAATATAATTCACCAATTACTCTATTAATAAAAGAGAGCACAAAAGCAAAGGAATATACAAAAAATTTAAATTTTTTAAAAAATATAATTTACTTAAAAAGGGAAAATAAAAACGATGAGCACAGTGGTATATCGGGGTTTTTCAAATTAAAAAATGATATTAAAAATAATTTATTTGATACGGTTTTTATTTTTAATTCATCACTAAGATATAGACTTGTTTGTATAGGTGCGGGGATAAAAAATATATATCAGTATCCGTTATTTGAGAAAAAAGAACAACACATTATCGATGCTGCAAATAAATTATTAAATAAGATAAATTTAAAAGTAGAAAGCAATCCTCAAATAAAAATTAATGAGAGTTCAGTAAAATTAGCTGCTCAGAACTTTTCGATTTCAAAAGATAAAATTAATATTTTACTTGGAATAGGTGGCTCAGGACCCTCTAAAAGAATTCCAGCTAATAAATTTAAAGAATTCATAGAACTAGCTATTAAAAAATATGACTGTATATTTTATTTAGCAACAGGTAAAAATAAGGAAGAACAATTAATTCTTAATAGTATACTTTCATCATATAAAGAAATTTGTGTTCCTTTGGATAATAATTCAATTTCAGAAATATTACCAATTATAAAGAATTGTAAAATAGCAATATGTAACGACTCAAGTTTCAGTCACCTATCAGCTGCTTTAAATGTTCCTACGATAGTTTTAATGAGTGATACACCTTTATTATATGGCAGTTATAGTCCAAATATGTATCCTATAATTCCTGATGGTATGAATTTTGTTTCACATAATTCAAGGGGTAAAGAAAAAATTGATCCAGAGAAGATTTTTACAAAATTTAAATCAATAATTAACTAATATTTTTTATCACAATATCTTTTGCCTCATTTACTATTGAAGCTAGTCTAGTTAATTCTGGGCTTACATCTGGATGAATTTTTTTCATAATAGACTTATAAGATTTCATAACTTGTTCTTTAGTGTACTTTATGTCAGATTTTAAATTTAAAATTTTATATGCTTCATCTAAGGATATGCTCTGTTTGTTTACGGATTGGTTAAAATTATTAAAATTAAATCTACCTGAATTTCTTAAAACTCTGAAAAGTCCCCATAATCTAAGAAGTTGAAATAAAGATATTCCAGCTTTTGTTTTTATCAGCGGTAAGATTGCAAGCACAAAAGGTAATGAAAATATATATCTTCCCGCATAAGCCGTAATAACAGCCAATACTATCGCAGAAATAATTATTAATATTCGTATAAATCTTGAAATTTTTTTTGCAGAAGTTCTAGCAAACCAAGTTAGAAGAACATATACAACAGCAAAAATAATCAGTGTTATAAAAAAAATATTCATATATTAATTTAATTCAAAATGAAACTACCACAGCTTGAAAAGAAACCTGAAATAAAATCTTGTCACAATAAGTCTTGGACAGACGATTATAGTTGGATTCATCAACAAAATATTCTCGAGGTTTTAAGGGATAGCTCAAAACTTTTGCCTGAAGTAAGAAAATATTTGGAAGATGAAAATGAATATTTTTCTGACCAAATGAAAGATACTAAAAAAATCCAAAAAAAACTTTTTGATGAAATAAAAGCAAGAATCAAACTTGATGATGAGTCACTCCCTTACAAAGACAAAAACTATGAGTATTGGACTAAAACTACAGCAAAAGGAAATTATTCTATTAAATTAAGAAAAAAAATTGGTGAAAAACAAATTGAAGAAATTTGGAACGGCGATAAAGAGAAGGAAAAACTTAAAACAGAATATTTTGGTTTAGGTGACTTAGAGGTAAGCTTTAATGATGAGTATCTTGGATATTCTTTAGATTTAAAAGGATCTGAATATTATACAATTTATATAAGAAACATAAAATCTGGAAATTTAGTCACTGAAAAAATTGAGGAAACGAGTGGTAGCATCGAATTTAGTTTGGATGATAAATATATATTTTATTCTAAATTAGATGAACATCATAGGCCTAGAACTATTTATAGACATGAAATTGGATCGGCAACAAAAGATGATTTATTGATTTTCGAAGAAAAAAGCGAAGCATTCACTGTTGGGATTGGCCTTAGTTCAGATGAGAAATATTTTATAATTACAAGTTCTGACCATAATACTTCAGAACAATATTACTTTGGAGTTGATGAAAATAATCCAAATCCTAAATTAATCCAAAAGAGAAAAAGAGGAATAATATACTCGATTAATTCTTGGGATGACTATTTTTATAAACATACTAATGAAAACGCTGAAGATTTTAAGATTGATAGATGTAATAACTTAGTTGAACAAAAATGGGAGCCATTTGTTAATGCAAAAGATGAGGTATTGATAGGAGGTTTAGTTTTTTTAAATAATTGGATAATTCGATCTGAAACATCTAATGCACTTGGAAAAATAATTTTACGTGATCCAAAGACAAATCAAGAGGAAGAGATTATTTTCAGCGACGAAAAAGTAATTGTTCCAAGTATATCATTAACTCAAAAAGATAAAAACACAGACAATGTATATTTATCGTATTCTTCACCTAAAACACCAGGAAGAACTTTTTTATATAATTTAAAATCAAAAGATAAGAAACTTGTTAAAGAACAAGAAATTCCTTCTGGACACGATCCAAATAATTATATTGTGGAGCGTCTTGAGTGCCCGTCTCATGATGGAAGAATGGTTCCTTTAACTATTACTAGACACAAAGATACAATTTTGGACGGTTCATCAAATCTTTTACTTTACGGTTATGGATCATATGGAAATTCAATGTCTCCAGGATTTTCTTCTAGTCGATTAAGTTTAATAAATAGAGATATAATCTGGGTAACAGCACATATTAGAGGTGGAATGGAAAGAGGGATGAAATGGTGGAAAGAAGGAAAGCTTTTAAATAAAAAAAATACCTTTGAAGATTATATAGCTGTTGGAAAATATTTGATTGAAAAAAAATATACTTCAAAGAGTAAAATTATAGGGATGGGTGGTTCCGCAGGTGGATTACTTATGGGAGCAGTTGTAAATCAAGCACCAGAACTGTTTTTAGGAGTAATAATGGCTGTACCATTCGTAGACTCATTAACAACTAATCTTGACCATTCACTGCCTTTAACAGTTGGGGAGTTTGATGAATTTGGAAATGCAAAAGATAATAAAGATCATTTTGATTATATTTATTCATATGCTCCGTATAACAACATAAAAAAAATGGATTATCCTCATATTTTAATTACTACAAGTCTAAGTGATAATAGGGTTCTATTTGACGAACCTGCAAAATTTACTGCAAAATTAAGAGACTATAAAACAGATAATAATTTATTATTATTAAAAACTGAAATGAATGCTGGTCATGGAGGAAAATCTGGCAGAGATGGCGCTATTGAAGAAATAGCCATTGATTATAGCTTTGCTTTAAAAATTACTGAAAAATATTAACATTTTTAGTATTGAAATTTTAAAATTAAATACCACATAGTTAATGTAAGTCGCCTTATTGGGGCTTACATAAATTAACTTGCTATAAAAAAGGAGTAAATATGACAAGTAAGGACCTATCAATCTTTAACTCATTAAGACCGTTTTCAATTGGTTTTGACGATATGTTTGATCAATTTGAAAGTATGCTTGGTAATGGTGGCATGACAATGCAATCGAACTATCCACCATACAACATTAGAAAAACTGGTAAAGATAACTACTCAATCGAAGTAGCTTTAGCTGGTTTTAATAAAAAAGATGTCGAAGTTGAGTTTGAAGATAATATATTAACTGTAAGAACAAAACAGATTAATAAGTCTGAGGATCAAAATCAAGATGGTGAAATAATTCATAAAGGAATTTCACAAAGACAATTTGCAAGATCTTTTACTATTGCAGATGATGTAAAAGTAAATGGTGCTGAGCTTAAGGATGGTCTTTTGACTATTGCTTGCGAAAGAATTTTACCAGATCATAAGAAAAAAAGACTTATTGATATTAAGTAAATAATTTTAACCTTGCTTGTGGGGTTCGCCCCACAAGTTTAAAAACACCCACTAGAACTGAAAGCGATAATAGTTCCGCTAGCGTTGACTTCAAATTTTCGTTCACAGGGTACACCATATTTTTTTGTTTTATAAATTAAAACTTCATTGCCTGTATCATTGACAGTATCTTCGTTTGGAGCCCCTAATTCTAACTTCATTTTATTAACATCTCCACCTACAAATAAACCGTATTTTTTATTTTCCTTTTCTACAACCTCGTTACTTTTATTCTGAATAGTTTGACAACCTGCAGTCATCAAAAAAATTGAAATTAATGTAATGGCGAATCTAATTTTCATAATATATTTATAATACTGAAATGTGACAAAAGATTAACTTAAAAGTTGAAAAAAAAATAAGTTTTCCATAAAAATTAGATAAATATAATGTATTTATATTACTTAATTCTTTATTTTTATTACTATCAAATCGATTCTAATGAACACAAAACTTAAAGTATCAAACATTTCAAAAACTTATCCAGGATGTATTGCAAACAATAAAGTATCATTAGAATTTGGAAGTGGGAAAATATATGCATTATTGGGTGAAAATGGGGCTGGCAAGTCTACACTAGTTAAAATTTTGTCTGGAGTAGTAAAGCCTGATGAAGGCGAAGTTTTTTTAAATGATGAAAGCATTAAACTTAACTCTCCCCTAGATGCCAAAAAAAATAATATTGGAATGGTTTTTCAACATTTCAATCTCTTCGAGACTTTATCGGTATTTGAAAATTTAAGTATCGATAGTTACAAAAAAGATGAAGATCTAAGAGTTTTAGTAAACGAGATATTAAAAAAGTACAATTTTAAAATTGATCTAGATATTCCAGTTCTAAATTTATCAGCAGGTCAGAAACAAAAAGTAGAAATTATAAGGTGTTTAATTAGAAATCCAAAAGTATTGATTATGGATGAACCTACATCAGTTTTAACTGAACAAGAAACTGATGATTTATTTATTTCTTTAAAACAATTTTCTAAAGATGGAATTTTAATTATTTATATTACTCACAAATTAAAAGAAGTTTTGTCACTTTGTGATGAGGTGGCCGTAATGAGAAAAGGTAAAGTGGTTTCGGTTAGCAATACGATTGATGAAAAAATTGAGAGCTTAGCTAATAAAATGGTAGGTGAAAATTTAAATACTATTAAAAAAAAAATTAATAATTTTAAAAATAGCGAGGAAATTTTAAAAATCTCAAATTTAAATTTTAAAAGTGACGACCCATATGAAACAAATTTAAATAATTTAAACCTTTCTTTAAAAAAAGGAGAGTGTTTAGGTATAGCTGGAATTTCAGGAAATGGACAAAATGAATTATTTCAAATACTGAGTGGAGAAATAATTACAGAAGATACTTCTATAATGTTTAGAAATAAAGAAATCGGGAAATTAAATCCAAGAGAAAGAAGAGAATACCTTATGGCTTTTTCACCTGAAGATCGTATCTCTCAAGCTGCAGTTCCTGAGTTAAAGATATATGAAAATGTTGCATTAAATAATTTTAAGTCATCCAATTTTTTTGAAAAAGGTTTAGTGAATGAAAAGAAAATAAAAGAACACTCCAAGAAAATACTCTCTAATTTTTCTGTCAATACAGACAATGTTGAATTAAAAAGTCAATTTTTATCTGGCGGAAATCTTCAAAAATTGATTATTGGAAGAGAATTAATTACTTCACCTGAATTATTGGTATGTTTTAACCCAACATGGGGTCTTGATGTTGGTGCGATCAACTACATTCATGAAACATTAATTCAAATTAATGAACAAGGAAAATCATCAATATTAATTTCTACTGATAACGATGAACTATTAAAATTAAGCGATCGTATTTGTGTAATTTACAAAGGTAAACTATCAAAAATAATGAATGCAGATACCGTTACTGCTGAAAAATTAGGAATTTTGATGGGTGGAGGTTCAATTGATTAAAATTGAAAAGCGTAATGATGTAACTCGATCAATTTACTTTTTAACACCAGTTTTAGCCATTTTTCTCACATTATTAGGAGGTGGAATTATTTTTTATATTTTAGGCTTTAATCCTATTGAGGCTTTAAAATTTTTTTTTATTACACCCATTTCAGATTTATACGGATTAAGTGAACTTTTGGTAAAAGCTACACCACTTTGTTTAATAGCGATAGGTTTATCTTTTTGTTTTAAAAGTAATAATTGGAATATTGGTGCAGAAGGTCAACTTATTTTTGGTGGAATTGTCGGAGGCGGAGTTGCTTTGTTATTTTATAATCATGATGGATTTTATGTTTTACCAATAATTATATTATCTGGAGCAATTGGTGGGATGTTATTTGCAATGATACCAGCAATTTTAAAAACTTATTTTAATACTAATGAAATTTTGGTCAGTTTAATGCTAGTTTATGTTGCAAAGTTATTATTAGATTATTTAGTAGTTGGTCCTTGGAGCAATCCTGAAGGTTTTAATTTTCCAGAAACAAGACAATTTAGTGAGTCTGCAAGAATACCAATTTTGTTTGACGGTTTAAGAATTCATGCTGGAATATTTATTACTCTTATCGCTGTATTCTTAAGCTGGCTTATATTGTACAAAACTTATTTAGGTTTTCAAATAAAAGTTTCAGGCTTAAGTTTAAAAACTGCGAAATATGCAGGGTACAAAGGTAAGACAATGATTATTATTGTTTTTATGATTAGTGGAGCATGTGCCGGTCTTGCAGGTGTAGGTGAGATAACAGGACCAATAGGACAATTACATAGAAACATTTCTCCTGATTATGGCTTCACAGCAATAATTGTTGCTTTTTTAGGAAGACTAAATCCAGTTGGAATTATATTTGCTTCACTAATTGTTGCTCTAACTTATTTAGGTGCAGAAACAGCACAGATTTTTTTACAAGTACCTAAATATACAGGTCAAGTTTTTCAGGGAATGATTTTATTCTTTCTTCTTGGATCTGATTACTTACTATTTTTTAAAATAAAATTTTTAGGTCTAAAAAAAAATGAGCTTTGATTTAAATTTCATCGGTATATTGATTGGTGCAATTATGGCATCATCGGTCCCATTGATACTTGCCGCATCTGGAGAATTGATAACTGAAAGATCTGGTGTATTAAATCTTGGAGTGGAAGGAATGATGATCATTGGGGCAATTTCTGGCTTTGCATTAATGGTTATAACAGACAACTTATTTTTAGCAGTGATTGGCTCAATGCTTTCTGGTCTAATTATCTCAATTATTTTTGGTGTGCTTACGCAATCGCTTCTAACAAACCATGTTGCTACCGGACTTGCATTAACTATTTTTGGTATCGGTATGTCAGCAATGATAGGAAAGAATTTTGTTGGAATACCAGGAAAAGAATTTCCCTTATTATTCATAAATTTAAAGGAAAATGTTCCTTTTTTGGGACCAATTTTATTTGGACATTCAATAATATTATACTTTGCATTTTTATTGCCTTTTTTGACAAATTATTTTCTTAAAAAAACAAAAATTGGATTGATAATCAGAGCTGTGGGAGACTCGCCAACATCAGCATCTAATCAGGGAATTAACGTAACTTTAGTGAGGTATAGTTGTATTCTTTATGGTGGAGCTATGTGTGGATTGGCAGGAGCTTATCTCTCATTAATTTACACCCCTCAATGGATTGAAAATATGACTGGAGGAAGAGGGTGGATAGCACTTGCATTAGTAGTTTTTGCAACATGGAGCCCAATAAAAGTTTTAATAGGAGCATTAATATTTGGTGGAATAACAATTTTGCAATTACACATGCAAGCTGTAGGTTTAAGAATTCCAGTTCAATTATTAAGTGCATTACCATACATCATGACAATAATAGTTTTAGTTGTAATTTCTCGTGACAGTAGAAAAATAAAACTTAACACACCAACATCGTTGGGACAAATCTTCTATAAGGAAAAGTGATGTTAGCTATTCCAAAATAAATATTTTTTTTTATTAGAATCTTGCTTAGTTTGTAGTATCACAAAATTAAATTTAAAGGGGAATCAAATGTATAAAAACTTTTTAAGATATATAATTTCTGTATTGTTTCTACTTGGCGTAAGCGGACAAGCTAATGCAGATTTTAAAGTTGGTTTTGTTTATGTTGGGCCAACTGGCGACCATGGATGGACATACCAACATGATGAAGGAAGAAAAGCAGTAGAAGCAGCTGGAATAAAAACTACTTATGTGGAAAGTGTACCAGAAGGTGCTGACGCAGAAAGAGTTATAAGACAACTAGCACAATCTGGACATGATCTAATTTTTACAACAAGCTTTGGGTATATGGATCCTACAAATAAGGTTGCTAAAGATTTTCCAAACGTAAAATTTGAGCATGCAACTGGATACAAAAGAGAACATTCAAATGTATCTACTTACTCTGCAAGATTTTATGAAGGAAGAACTTTGTTAGGACACATGGCAGGAAAGATGACAAAAACAAATGTTATTGGATATATTGCTTCTTTTCCAATTCCCGAAGTTATAAGAGGAATTAATGCTATGACACTGGCAGCCCAAAAAGTTAATCCTGATATTAAAACAAAAATAGTTTGGGTATTTACTTGGTATGATCCAGGCAAAGAATCTGAAGCTGCTCAAGCTTTAATTGATCAAGGAGCGGATGTTATAATGCAACACACTGACAGTACTGCACCTGTTCAAGTGGCTGAAAAGGCTGGAGTTTGGTCATTTGGTCAAGCGAGTGATATGCAAAGATTTGCGCCAAAATCAATTTTAACATCAATTATTGATGACTGGGCACCTTACTATGTAGAAAGATCTATCGCTGCAAGAGATGGCACATGGAAACAACAGGATACTTGGCACGGATTAAAAGAGGGAATGGTTGCCATGGCTCCATATAATTCTGCAATGGGAAGTGATTTAGTTAAAGAGGTAGAACAACTCCAAAAAGACTTAGCATCTGGAAAAACCCATTCATTCACTGGTCCAATTTATGATCAAAAAGGAAACATTCTAGTAGCTGAGGGTTCAGTAGCAGATGACGGGATGTTAGCTGGAATGAATGTTTATGTTAAAGGAGTAGAAGGGGATATTCCGCAGTAATTTTTTATTAAATTTAAATTTAAGGCCAGCTTAGTCTGGCCTTTTTTTTTACTAAGAATGTTTTTTTTTTAACTTTTCAATATCTACTTCATCATAATACTCTGATGGTTGAACTATCCATGGGTCATTATCTAACAAAATTGGACAGAAATCAGGCGTAAAAGTGGAAGATTTTTTTTTCCAAAGACATGCTGTTTTAATTTCACTTATATGGTCCTTAACAGGTTCATATTCTTTAAGCCACTCTATACTTTTATTTAAAGTTAGACCTGTGTCAGATAGATCATCTACTAACAATACATTTTTAAAATCTTCGTTTGTTGCAATTGCACTTATATCTCTTGCAAATATTAGCTCCCCTTGTTTATCTTGTACTGTATCACCGGAGTAACTTTGAATTACAACATAAGCGGTAGGTAATTTAAAAATTCTAGATAAAATATCTATAATTGGAGCTGCACCTCTCATGATACCAACTAATACTGTTGGCTTGTATTTTTTTTCAATTTCTAAAGCAAGTTTTTCGACGACCTTTTTATATTCTTCATAAGTAATTATTAATTTATCAGCCATAAAAATTTGGTATCATAAATAAAAATATTAAAAAAGGATAAATATGAAAACTTATTGGATTAGTCTATACTTAGAAATCTCAAGTCAGGATAACTTAAAAAAATATGGAGAAAAGGCTGTTCCTATTATAAAAAGTTATGGAGGAAAACCAGTAGTTAGAGGTGGAAAATTAAAGTCATTTAGTGGCCCAAACGTTGTGCGAACAGTAATATGGGAGTTTCCGACTTACAATGATGCCGTGTCATGCCATGAGTCAACTGAATATAAATCTGCTTGGACACATGCAGAGGATACAACTAAGAGAATAATGTTTCTTGTTGAAGGAGTAGAATAAGAACAAATTTGATAAAGTAAAAATTGATTATATAATGATAAATATAGGACAGTTATGAAAGGTTACGTAGTTTGTGTGTGGGAAAAAATTAATAGTGAGGAAAAATTAAAGGAATATGCAGTAAAAGCTAAGATTGCTGCAGATAAATACTCAGGTATATTTATAATTAGAGGTGGAAAAAATAGAACAAATGAGGGAATAAACTCTCCTAGAACAACTGTAGTTGAATTTCCAGATTACAACACAGCAATAGAATTTTATGACTCCCCAGAATATCAAGAAGCGCTAGACGTTATTAAAGGGCATGCAGTAAGACATCATCAGATAGTTGAAGGCACTTAATATTGTATAGGCTCATCGTCTATGGAGCGCCATAAATACCAAGTAGCTACGGAACAATATGGGGAAAACCTTTTTTTCAGTCGATTTACATAGCTCATGGGTGGTAAATAACTTTTTTTATAATTGTTTGAAATAGCTCTAAGTAAACCAATATCTTGAACGGGCCATATATTAGATCTATTGTAAGTAAATAGTAATATCATCTCTGCAGACCATCTGCCTATTTGTCTTAACTCAGATAAATAAATAATTGCCTCCTCGTCTCCCATTTTTTTTATAATTCTTGGATTAAATGTTTTGTTAACAAATTTTTTTGCCAACTCTTTTATTCCTTTAACTTTTTGTCTACTTAATCCACATTTTTTCAACCGACCCGGGGTGATAGTATTAACTACTTTTGGATTTATCTTTCCTCTACATTCTTTTTTAAACTTTAAAAATACAGAATTTGCTGCAGCAACACTTATCTGTTGTCCAATTATACTTTTACATAGAGATAAAAAAATATCTTTTCTTGTTGTTAAGGTTTTATCTTTGTATTTAGAAATAAGTTTTTTCATTATCTTATCTTTAGAAAGAAACTTTACTGCTTTTGACCAATAAATCGGAGGTTTACTCATTTTTAAAAATTAAGTTTGGTTTTTTTAAATAGATTTCTCGTCTAAAAATAATTAATGAAGATAACACTACAAGTACTGAACCCAATAAAGTTTTAAATGATGGTATTTCATTCCAAATAAAATAACCAAATACAATTGCAAATACTAAGCTTAAATATTTTAGCGGAGTAACTAAAGAAACTTCTGAAAGTTTATAAGATTGTCCAAGTAATAAATTAGCAATACCTCCTAGCAAACCAATCATACACAAAAGAATAAAATCTATTAATGTAGGCATTACCCATCCAAATGGAATAGTAAACAAACCTAAAATAGATATCGCTACTGAAAAATAAAAAGAAATAAGCCAAACTGGTTCAGATGAAGATAACTGCCTGATTGCAATTGCAACATATGACATTCCTAAACAAAAAATTATTGGGTAAATATAATAAAAATTTAAATTCGAAATACCTGGTTGTGTAATAATTATTACACCTATAAAACCGATCAAAACTGCTAGCCAACGATATTTACCAATTTTTTCTGATAAAAAAAAAATAGATAAAATTGTTGCAAAAATTGGCGCAGCAAATGAGATACCCACTACAGTTGCTAAAGGTAAATTTCTTAGTGCAATAAATACTGATACTATTGCCATTAATCCTGCAGCACATCTAAAGAAATGTAATTTAGGTCGATTTGTTTTATAAAAATTTGGATAGTTTTCTTTTGGTATTAAAAAAAAAATTGGTATTAATCCGCAAATTCCCCTAAAAAAAAGAACTTCACCAACAGGATAATTTTCAGACCACTTAACAAGTACATCCATCATTGAAAATGCACACACAGACAGAAACATGTACAAAAAGCCTAATTGATTTCTAGATAACATGGATTAAATTATATTATTATTATAACATTAATCTATGGAAATAGCAGTCTTAGCTTTGGGATGTTTCTGGGGTCCAGAAAAAAAATATGGACAATTAGATGGCATCTACAAAACAGAAGTTGGATATTGTGGAGGAAACAGTCAAAATACAAACTATAGAGAAGTTTGTACAGGAACAACTAATCATGCGGAAGCTGTAAAATTAGAATTTGATCCAAAAGTTATTACATACGAGCAAATAATTAAGAAATTTTTTGAATTTCATGATCCAACTACATTAAACTCTCAAGGTCCTGATTTTGGAACACAATACAGAAGTGAGATATTCTATCTTAATGATGAGCAAAAAAATATTGCTCAAAAAATAATAAACGAAGAAAATTTAAGGTTATCTGGAAAAGTTGTAACTAAGCTATCTGAGTTGAAAAATTACTGCACTGCTGAAGAGTATCATCAGAAGTATCTAGAAAAAAGATAGAATGTCACTCGTTACATCAGATTGGTTAGAAAATAATTTAAATGAGGTCAAAATAATTGACTGCTCATGGCATATGCCTGGGATTGATAGAAATCCTGAAGAGGAATATTCTAAAAATCATATTCCTGGTGCAATTTTTTTTGACTTAGACAAAAATTCGGATCAAGATACAGATTTACCTCACATGCTTCCTTCAAAAGAAAAATGGGAAGAAATAGTATCAGCAATGGGCATATCGAATACTGATAGAATTGTAATTTATGATAACTCAGATGTTTTAAGTTCATGTAGAGGTTGGTACAATTTTATTTATTTTGGTCATGATAAACAACTAGTAAGTGTTTTAGACGGTGGTTTAAAAAAATGGCTAATTGAAAATAGAAAAATAACAAGTGAAAAAACAATTTTAAACAACTCAACCTACAGAGCAACAGAAAATAAAAATCTGGTAAAAAGTATTCTTGAAATAAATGAAAACATTGAACAAAAAAATTTCACAGTTATAGATGCAAGAAGTAAGGAAAGATTTGATGGAAGTGTTCCTGATCCTAGGAAGAATGTTAGAAGTGGATCTATTCCAAACTCTGTATGTCTTCCATTTAAAGAAATTATAAATACCACAAACAATACTTTTAAAAATGTTAATGAGATCTCAGAAAAATTCAGGGAAATCATTGATTTAAATGATGACAAAAGAGTTTTTTCATGCGGATCTGGTATAACAGCGTGCGTTTTAGGTCTTGCATATTCCCTTGTAAATAATACATATTCTCCTACAGTTTATGATGGTTCATGGGCTGAATATGGAAGATTATAAAAATGAAAAGATCTACTAAAATAACATCAATAATAGTAATTTTTTTTCTAGTCATTGCAGGTGTAATTATTGCTCGAACAATGATTGGAAACCATTTTAAAAAAAAATTTAGTAAAAGACCCCCACCAGGTATTATAGTTAAAACAGTTGAGCAAAGAAAGTTTCAAAATATCATTGAAACTTTTGGAACAGCAGTTCCAATTAAAACACAGTCATACAATATTGAAAAATATGAAATTCTAGAGAATATAAAATATAATACGAGCGTTAAATCTGGTGATGTAGTCGCTAAATTAAAAAATAGAACTATAACAGCACCATTCGATGGAGTAATTGGTAAAAGAAACTTTTCTGACGATATTAATGTTTCTGAAAGCTCTGTTGTAATAGATATTGAAGATGCATCTTTTTTATTTATTGATGTTGATGTTCCAGAAATATTTGCACCATTTGTAGAAAAAGGACTAGGTGTTGATATAAAATTTTCTGGAAATAAGGATAAAATATACAAAGGTAAAGTTGATTCTTTGGCCAGCAAAATTGATGTTAGTAATAGATCCTTAAGACTTAGAGTTAAAATGCAAAATACGAATTCTGAGATTTTGCCTGGTGCTTTAATGGAGGTAACAATTAAATATAATGAAAGAATTTCGTTAGGTATACCAGATACAAGTGTAATCTTGGAAGGTAATAAAGTTTATATTTATAAAGTAGATAAAGAAAATGTAACTAACAGAGTTGAAGTTAAAGTTGGCAACAGAAACGAAGGATATCTAGAAGTGGAATCTGGTTTAAAAGAGGGTGACATAGTAGTTGCTGAAGGATTAAAAAAAGTAAGACCAAATGGAAAAATTAAACCTATTAAAGATGGTGAAAAAAAAAATGAGTCTAGCTGGGGTAAAAAAGAAAATAAAAGTAAATAATTAAATGTATTTAACTGATGTTAGTATTAGAAGACCAGCACTTTCATGGGTATTATCATTAATACTTGTTGTATTTGGAACTTTTGTTTTTTCAAAATTACCAGTAAGAGAACTTCCATCAGGTCTACAACCACCTGTAGTTCAGGTTCAAGTAAAATATGCTTCAGCCTCAGCTCCGATTGTTGATGAAGAGGTAACACAAGTAATTGAAGAAGTCATAGGTGGAGCAGAGGGAATAAAAAATATAGACGCCAAATCAGAAAATGGGAAAAGTACTATAAATATTGAATTTGACACTGATATTAACCTTGACAATGCAGCTAATGATGTAAGGGAAAGAGTTGCTCGAGTTGTTGGAAGACTTCCCACAGAATCTGAGGCACCAAGAATACTTAAGCAATCAGCGGGTTTTACGACTACTATGTGGATAGCTTTGTCCTCAGAAACTTGGAGTGATCTTGAGTTAGGAGATTATGCAGAAAGATATTTAGTTGATCAGTTTTCTAGTATTAAAAACGTTGGCCGAATCCGAACAGGTGGCCTTAGGGAACAGAGTATAAGAGTGTGGATAGATCCAATCAAATTAGCTGCAAATAATTTAACTATACAAGAAGTAGAGAGATCATTAAGAAATGAAAATGTTAGATTACCAGCAGGTACACTTGAAGCTGAAAATATAGATTTAACGATCAATATTGATAAATCATACAATGACTTAGAAAAACTTAAGGGGCTACCAATTAAGAAGGCTAAAGACAATATTGTAAGACTATCGGACATTGCAAATTTAGAATTAGGTCCTGTCACAGAGAAAGTTTTATTTAGAGCACAAAGTAAAGGAGCACTAAATTTAAAAACTATGGGAATAGGAATTTATGCAAGAAGTGGGGCTTCAACTGTTGAATTATCAAAAGAAGTTGAAAAAAAAATCAAAGAAATAAGAAAAACTTTACCAGCTGATTTAAATTTAGAAATAGCTTTTAATAGAGCCACTTATATTGGTGAAGCGATAAATGAAGTTTATAAAACTTTAGTTATAGCTTTTATACTTGTAGTGATAATAATTTATTTATTTTTGGGGAATTTAAAAGCAGTTATTGTTCCCGCAATAGCTTTACCCGTAAGTCTAATTGCAACATTCTTAGGTTTATATATATTTGATTTATCAATAAATATATTTGTCTTATTAAGTTTTATATTAGCAATTGGAATTATTACTGACGACTCGGTCATTATGACTGACGCGATATACAGAAGAATTGAAAATGGTGAGACACCTCTGGTAGCAGCTTATAAAGGCTCTAAACAAATTACATTTGCAATTATTGCAACAACTCTTATTTTAGTTGCAGTATTTTTACCTTTAATTTTTATTGAAGGCATTGCTGGAACATTATTTAAAGAAACTGCAATAGCTCTATCATTTGCAATTGTAGTCTCATCATTTGTTGCCCTAACACTTTCGCCAATGTTAGGTAGTAAATTTCTTGATAAAAAGAAAAAGTCTAATTTCTTTACAAGAGGATTTGATAAATTTTTTCAAGGTTTTTTAAAATTTTACGCTGAAACATTAGGATTTTGGATGAATAAGAAGAAAACAATAATAACATTTATAATTTTTATCGTAGTTGCATCTGGAGCTTTGTACAATTATACAAAAAAAGAGTTATTGCCATTAGAAGATCGTGGTGTTTACTTAGTTATAGGATTTACTGATGAGGGAAGCTCATTCCAATATACTCAAAAAAGGGCTGAAGACATTGAAAAAAGACTTATTCCACTGCTAGATGGAGATAATAGTCCATACAATAGATTTTTAATGATTGTTCCAGGTTTTGGTTCTGAAAATAGCTTCTTGATAATCTCGCTTCTAGATAATTGGAAAAATAGAAAACAAAATTCTCAAACAATAATGAGACAAGCAATTGGAAAAATAGTTACAGTACCTCAAACACTTGCATTTCCAATTTCTCCGCAGTCCATAAGAGTTTCTAGTTACAATAAGCCTGTTCAAATGGTTATTTATGGAAATACATATGAAGAGTTAGAACAAATTCAAACTCAAGTTATTAGAATGCTTAGGCAAAACAGAAATTTATCAAGATTAGAATCTGACTACACCAGAAATAAACCTGAAGTAAATATAAAGATTAATAAAAATAAAGCAAAAGACTTGGGGATATCTGCAGAGGCAATTGGGCAAACACTAGAGACATTATATGGTGGCAAGACAGTTACAAAATTTAATAAACTTGGAAAAGAATACCCAATTATTTTACAACAATATTTAGAAGATAGAAAAAATAAAGAAAGTCTAAGTAAAATATTCGTTCGATCAGAAAAAACAGGTAATTTAGTTTCTCTATCTAATCTTGTTGAATTTAATGAAAAGGGAACTGCAAGTAAATTATCAAGATACAATAGACAAAGAGCTGTCACGATATCTGCAAATATAAGTGAGGGATATACCTTAGCTGAAGCAATTAAATATCTTGAGGAAACAATGACTAAAGTTGCACCTGACAAACAAATTACTTGGAAGGGTAAGTCAGAGGAATTAAAAGAAACAAGTAACGAACTTTATATAATTTTTGCCCTAGCTTTATTAACTGCTTACCTTGTTATGTCTGCAACCTTTAATTCTTTTATTCATCCTTTTATAATTATTTTAACTGTTCCACTCGCAGTATTTGGTGGTTTAGTATTCATATTATTTTTAAATTCATCAATAAATATTTTCTCACAAATTGCACTTGTAATACTTATAGGGATTTCAACAAAGAATAGTATTCTTATAGTTGATTATGCAAATCAATTAAGAACTAAAGGTAAAGATATTGAGAAAGCTGTGAAAGAGGCTTGCAGTTTAAGATTTAGACCAATAATTATGACATCATTAAGTACTATGATAGCAATGTTACCACTAGTTATTGGTAATATTGGACCTGGAGCTGGAGAAGGTTCTAGACTTGCAGTTGGCGCAACAATACTTGGTGGGATGATAATTTC
Source organism: uncultured Pelagibacteraceae bacterium (assembly GCA_902549785.1). The sequence continues at coordinate 13,057 of CACCWT010000005.1, read as the reverse complement.
TACTTTCTTTACTTTATATGTGACTCCTACAATGTATTTAACTCTTGCTAAAAATACAAAAAGAATTGATGCTGTTGATATAGAGCTAAAAAAACAGCTAAATTAAAATAAAATATATTTTCTAGTAGTTAGTGAGTTTTTACATTTATAAAGTTGAGTTTTGTATTTCTTAGACTGGTTTTCAACTTTCTTTGCTAATAAAATAATTTTTTGTTTATTTTTATAATTTTTATAATTCCCCCATCCCTCATGATAAGCAACATACTGCCTAAAAGCATCATTTTTAGGTATTTTCAGTATCTTTTCAGTTTTATTTGTGTACCAACCAATAAAATCTACGCTATCCTTAAACCTCGTCCTAGTAGCATATTTATTTCCAGTTTCCTCTTTATACTGTTTCCATGTGCCTTTTACAGCTTGAGAATAGCCAAAAGAACTGGATGGTCTCTTATATGGAATTACTTTAAACAATTTTTGTCTTGGTGGTTTAGCCAACCAATCAAAGTCGGATTCCATTTTAATAATTGCAAGTTGTAAATAAATAGGTGTTCCCCATTTTTGCTCAGATTTTTTTGCATGTTTATACCAAAGATATCTTTCTGAAAAAATTGAACAACCATCAGCTGTATTTTTAGGTACAGAAGAACATGCGGAAATCAAAATTAGAGTTATAAATAAATATAATTTTTTATTTCGAATCACTCTTTTTATTATCTATTTTTTTTTCTCCATATCCAAGGATATTCGAATTTCATTTGCCACAATCCTAAAGAAAGATTTTTTGCATATTTTTCATATGCACTGAATTTTCCTTTGGAATATTTTGGATAATCAAATGCATAGCCATTCTTGACCATGTAAACTGATAAACTCTCGTTACCTAAAAAACACTCTCCTAATAACCTATTAAATTGATCTTTATTTTTTTCAATTTTACAATCAATTGATTGATTTCCTATTTTTTCTACCAGTTTATCTTTTGATAATATTCCACAAAAAATATCCACTTTATTTAAAATGCATATTTGTTTTTTCCCAAAAAAATAACTTTCTGGGGCATCAATTCCACTAAAACGAATTTTTTTATTATTTATTTTAACTGTGTCACCGTCTGTTATAACTGGTTTCCCTGATATTATTTTATAATTACTATTTAATGAAAATGAACTATTTATATTTATTAGAATGAAAAAAAAACTAACTAAAATCAGTTTTAGCTTTTTCATTTAGCTCGTCCATCTTTTTTCGCAATTCCTCATCTGATATATTTTTTCCTTTTAGATCTTGTTTGATCTTTCTAAAGACGTCTTCATCTCCTGCTTCAGCAAAATCTGCCTTTATTACTGATTGAATATATTCTTTTTCTTGATCTGAATTGTAACCAAGTATTTCGGATGCCCATTCTCCTAAATATTTATTCCTTCTAGCGCTAACTTTAAATTGAAGCTCTTGATCATGAGCAAATTTCTTTTCAAAACTTTTTTTTCTATCTTCAAATGAACTCATTCTAACAAAATAAAAAGATTTAGCTTTATGTCAATCTAATTTAATTTATATTTATGTTAAATTTATGAATTATTTAATTCTCGTAAGACATGGACAAAGTGAATGGAACCTAGAAAATCGTTTCACAGGCTGGGTAGACGTTGATTTAGCTGCCAAAGGTAAGCTTGAAGCTTGCAAAGCAGGAGAATTAATTAAGAAATTAGGTATTGAATTATCTTATTTTTACACATCTTTACAATCAAGATCGATTGAAACTCTTAATTTGATATTAAATACTATGAGAATAAAAAATCAGGAGATTGTAAACGCATGGGAATTAAATGAGAGACATTACGGATCTTTAACAGGTCTAAATAAAGATGAAATGAAAAAGCTTTATGGTGAAGAAAAAATTCATATTTTTAGAAGATCATGGGATAATCCACCAGAAGCACTTAAAAAAACAAGTCCATATCATCCATTGAATATCGATATATACAAAAATGTTCCAAGAGATAAGATCCCTGATACTGAGTCGCTAAAAAATACCTACGAAAGAGTGATACCATTTTATAAAAGAAATATAGAGCCAAAATTAGATAAAAATATAATTGTTTCAGCTCATGGAAATTCAATTAGATCATTATGTAAATACCTATTTGATTTAGATAACAAAAAAATTTCAAGTCTAGAAATACCAACAGGTAATCCTTTATTAATAGAAATTGAAGAAGGAAAAATTAAAAATGCTAGTTATTTAGATAAAGACAGAGCAAAAGACCTTTTAGTTTTCTAAATAAATAATTTTTCATATATTTCATAATCAGTTAAGTGCTTAAATTCTCCTTTATGTTCATAACCATAAAGTTTGCTGTCTCTTAAAAGAGTATCCCATATTTCAGATACAGGAAAATAATTTAGTTGCTTATGAGAAATTATATCTTTGTTGAATATTTGACATCCTGTATATTTAAAATTATTAACTTTTTCCTTAAATAAAATATTATTTTTAATTTCGAAATCTCCATTAAACCTTTTATCAAAACACGATGAATTATTTACAACCAATAAAATATTTTTAATTTTTTTTTTGAAATAGATATTTTCCATATCAATAACTGAGCTTATGAAACTATCATCCCAAATTGTATCTGGATTAATAACTAATACATCCTCTTCATCGGATTTATTAATAAGGCTTAAAATTCCACCGCCTGTGCCTAAAATTGTTTCACCATCATCAATAATTTCAATATGTAATGGAAAATTTTTATTTTCAATAAAACTAATTATTTTTTCTTTTAAATAAAATACATTTATTTTAATTTTATTTATTTTTAGTTTTATTAAAAATTTAATAGTATTCTCTAATAAGGTTTCATCTTTATAATTAATTAAAGGCTTGGGTAATGAGTCTGTTATTGGTTGTACCCTCTTACCAAACCCAGCACAAAGAATTAAAGCAGTTTTAACTTTCATATCAATTTTCTTTTTTTTTTATCAAAGTTTTTGACTAAAAGGTAATTTAAGTCTTTAAATATTGGGTTTTTACTTGTCCTAAGTTCAATTAGTTTCCAAGCATAAGGTATAAGTTTTAGATACTTATTTTTATTATCTCTCATGGATAAACGAGTAAATATACCAATTATTTTAAAATTTCTAAGCACAGATAAAATATCAAAATCATTCTTGAATTTTTTATGATCTAAATTTTTATTTTTTTTTAAGAATTCGTGAAAAATAAAATCCTTGATTTTTATATTCGTTTTAAGCCTTACATCATCAATTAAAGAAGCTAAATCATATGCAATATTACCATATACTGCATCCTGACTATCAATCAGTCCTAGGCCTCTTTTAGTTATCATTATATTAGATACGTGAAAATCCCTGTGTACAAAAACTTTCCTTTTGTATGAAATATTTCTTAATAATTTTTTAAATATTTTTTTTAATTGCTTTTCTAAAGACAGTTTTTTTTTTCCTTTAAAAAATTTTTGTAAGTACCAGTCTATGAATAAGTAGGATTCGTTTAATAACATTTTTGAAGTATAGTTCGGCACTTCAAAGTTTGTTTTCAAAAACGTTTTTTGATTTTTAATTTTTATATTTTTTATTTTTAATAGTAAGTCTAAAATTTTTTTATAATAATTTTTTTTGTTAACTGTTTTTTTTTTAAATTTTTTAAAAACTGTTAAATCTCCAAAATCTTCTATTTCTATATAATTTTCTTTATAATGTTGAGATATTAAATATGGAGCTATCACTCTTTTTTTAATTAATATTTTATTAATAGCATCATAATCTAATAAATTACTTTTTTTATTTTTAATACAATAAACAATAATACTATTTTTACTTCTATAAAAATTTCTGAATGATGCGTCTCCTGATAATTTCTTTAATTTATTTAAATTCATTTAAAAATTTTTTATTTTCAGAAATAATTGAAAGATAACGCTCGCTATAATTTTTTTTATATTCAAATATTAAATTTATGCTATTTTTTATTTTTATTTTTTTTATTATTTCTGGCCATTCAACAAACGTAATTTGATCTTTAAGATTTTCTTGAATACCCAAATTGTTTAATTCTTTCTTACTTTTAATTCTGTAAAGATCATAGTGTTTAATCAATATTTTTTTAATTTGATATTCATTAATAACGGTAAATGTCGGACTTGTTACTTCTGATATTTTTTGTTTATTTACTTTTTGAAGAGAATTTATTATGTATTTTATAAAAGTTGTTTTTCCAACACCTAAATTCCCACTCAATAGTATAAAATCACCTTGCTTTATTAATTTTGAGAATTTTTCTGCTACAGATTTAGTGTTCTTTTCCTCAGAAATATTAATTTTGCCACCCTTAGTAGCGGTAAGCATCTGGCTTATATGGTCCTTCAGTTTTAACACTGATATAATCAGCTTGGTCCTTAGATAAAGGTGTTAATTTAGCTCCAACTTTTTCTAAATGTAATCTAGCTACTTTTTCATCTAAATGTTTAGGAAGTACATATACTTTATTCTCATAATTATCTGAGTTATTCCATAACTCTATTTGAGCTGTAACTTGGTTTGTAAATGAAGCACTCATAACAAAGCTTGGGTGTCCTGTTGCACAACCCAAATTAACAAGTCTTCCTTCTGCTAATAGTATAAGTCTCTTATTATCTGGAAAAGTAATCTCATGAACTTGTGGTTTTATTTCATCCCATTTATAGTTTTTTAATGCATCGACTTGTATCTCATTATCAAAGTGTCCTATATTACATAGGATTGATCTATCTTTCATTGCTCTCATATGATCTGCAGTAACAATATCTTTGTTACCTGTTGCTGTAACAACAATGTCAGCTTGGCCAATCATCTCATCCATTAATACAACCTCATAACCCTCCATTGCAGCCTGAAGTGCGCAAATAGGATCTGTTTCTGTTACCATTACTCTTGCACCGCTCTGTCTTAATGAAGCTGCACTTCCTTTTCCTACATCACCAAATCCTGCAACAATAGCAACTTTTCCAGACATCATTACATCCGTAGCTCTTTTTATTCCATCAACTAAACTTTCTCTGCACCCATATAGATTATCAAATTTTGATTTTGTAACTGAGTCGTTTACATTTATTGCAGGGACCAAAAGTGTTCCTTGTTCTTCCATCTTTTTAAGAGCTAATACCCCTGTGGTTGTTTCTTCACTCAATCCTTTTATATCTTTCATTAAATCTTTGTAATCTTTATGCATAAGTGCAGTAAGATCTCCACCATCATCCAAAATCATATTTGGCTTCCAGTCTTTTTTACCTTCGATAGTTTGTCTTACACACCACCAATACTCCTCCTCAGTTTCACCTTTCCATGCAAATACTGGGATGCCAGCTTTTGCGATTGCAGCTGCTGCATGATCTTGAGTGGAAAAAATGTTACATGAAGACCATCTTACTTCAGCTCCTAAATCAACTAAAGTTTCGATTAAAACTGCTGTTTGGATTGTCATGTGTAGACAACCTAGAATTCTTGCACCTTTTAAAGGATGTTTTCCTTTATATTCTTTTCTTAATGCCATTAAACCTGGCATTTCTGTTTCTGCTAATGAAATTTCTTTTCTTCCAAATTCTGCTTCGTTGATATCTTTAACTTTATAATCTGTCATAAGCTTCGGCTTGTAACAACTTTATCTATAATAATCAACTTTTCATTGGGTCGCCGGGAAAATAATTTCAACCTTTGCACCCCTCTCTTTATTATTTTCGGCTTTAATTTGTCCATTATGCAATTCAACTAAGTTTTTCACTATATTTAGTCCTAAACCAGAGTGTTCTCCAAAATTTTCAGGTCTATTGCTATAAAATCTATTGAAAATTTTAGCAGTATCCTTCTCGCTAAAACCAGTCCCCTCGTCAATTACGACAAGTCTTGGCTTACCTTCTTTGTCTTTACTGACTTCAACTATAATTTCTTGATTCTCATCACTAAAAGAAATTGAATTTTCAAGTAAATTTGCAATAATTTGTTCTATCCTATTGTTAATACCAAGTATAAAATAATTTTCAGATCCATTAGACTTTAATCTTATTTTTATTTTTCTCTTTGAATTATAAATATTATTAAAATCATCAACCACAGATTTTGCAATATCTTTTATATCAATTTTTTGCATTGTTTCTGTGGAAATTACTGCCTCGTCTTTAAGCATTTGAGAATAATCAGTAATTAATCTTTCTATTCTCTCAACATCATGAGAGACGATATTAATTAGTTTTTCTCTTTTAGTTTTATCATCTGTTTCTGAAATTATCTCAGATGCACTTTTCAATGAAGCAAGGGGATTTCTAATTTCATGAAGTAGATCAGTTGAATAATTTTCAGCAGTTGCAATTCTTTTATTTAATTCACTAGTCATTTCATCAAGTGATTTTGATAATATTCCTAATTCATCATTTCTTGTCTTAACCCTTTCTATATCTGTTTTTTCGTTACTTTTATCTTTAATAATTTTTGTATAAGTAACTAAATTTTTAATAGGTTTTAAAAAGTATCTATTTAAGACATATGAAAATATAATGATAACCAAAAGTACCACAAGAGCTGTTCTAATAATAAAGTTCTCTCTTTCTTCAATTTGTGCAATTATATTATCAGCATTTTCAGATATAAGAATATAACCCTTGTTATTTAAATTATTGATACTCTTGATACTAAAAACAAAAAACTGTCCTTGGATTTGTTTTAAATTGGTTGAAGATTTTTCAGATCCTGATAAATAATATTCATTAAGATCTTCATCGAAAATTGTTTCATTTTTATTATCTTGATTATTAAAATTTTTCTCATTTGATTCTTCAGTTAATTCTTCAATTAATAAAGTTGAAGACGGAATAGATCTTGTATCGCCAATCCAATTTAATTTATCATCAAAAAATATTACCCTGTCTAGTTTTTCAAAGTATGGAAATCGAGATTTTTTGGAAAACAAAAATTCGCTTATTCCATACTCATTTAATTTTATATTTGATTTTTCAAGATTTAATATTGTTTCAGTTATTATATTTGTATGATTTTTTTGTTTTTCATTAATCAAATTTTTTTTAATAGCACCTAAGTAAAAGAATGTGATTATTATTATAAATATGAAGACTACTAGATTAATAAATAAGAATTTCTGTAATATAGAGAGATTTTTTAGTATTTTTCCCATAATTATTATTTAACATTCCATCTATATCCACTTCCATATCTTGTTTCAATTGCTGAAAAATCACTATCTACCTTTTTAAATTTTTTTCTTATTCTTTTAACATGACTATCAATAGTCCTATCTTCTATATCTGTGTCCTCTCGATAAGCTACATCCATAAGTAAGGCTCTCTCTTTAATCATTCCTGGTCTTTTTGCTAGCTCCTCAACAATTTTAAATTCTGTTGTAGTCAGTTTATCAGGCAATTGTTTACCATCCCACTCACATTCAAGTTGGGAAGGATCTAATTTTAACTTACCATGAGAGATTACATTTTTATTTTCTTCTATATTAATGTCCTTATCTTTTTTTCTTAATTGTACTTTAATTCTCTCAACTAAAACTTTTGTTGAAAATCCTCCAGTTTTACCAACAAAGTCATCTGCACCGAGTTTTAAACCACTAACCTCATCAGTTACTTCATCTTTAGAAGTTAAAAAAATAACTGGCATAGAAGTTTTTTTTCTAAGTTTTCTTAGAAGTTCTTCACCATCCATTCTTGGCATTTTAATATCAATCACAGCAAGATCAGGTGGTGTTCTTGATAATCCAACGAGAGCATTTTCACCGTCAATATAAGTTTGAACTTTAAAACCTTCCTTTTCTAAAGCCATCTGGACCGATGTTAACAGATTTCTATCATCATCTACTAACGCAATTGTTTGTGACATAAATTAGAATAAAAATACTAAATTGTTCAGATTAGGGCAATTGTTTGTTTTCAATGAAGTTCGCCCCAATTTTCTCCAATATTCACATCGACCAAAAGAGGTATTGAAAATGAGTGAAGTTCACTATCTTTTACACTCAACATTAAATCCTTAATTAATTTTGTACTTTTTTTCGTTTCTTTTGAGCTTTCTTCAAAAATTAATTCATCATGAATTTGTAACAACATTTTTAGACTATTATTTTTATTATTGGAGATTTCTTTATTTATCCTGATCATTGCTAATCTCATTATTTCTGATGCTGACCCTTGAATTGGAGCATTTATCGCTGCCCTCTCCTGAAAATTTCTTACATTAAAATTCTTATCGTTAATTCCAGTGAGATGAGTTTTTCTTCCAAATATATTATTTACATAGCCACTTTTTCTACAAAAATTAACAGTTGTTTTCATATAATCTTTAATTTCTGGAAATTTTTTAAAATAAGAATTTAAAAATTCCTCTGCTTCATTGTTAGAAACATTAATTTGTTTCGCTAAACCATACTGTGAAATACCATAAATTATTCCAAAGTTGATTGCTTTTGCTTTTCTTCTTGTTTCTGAATCAATTTTATTAATTTCCTTTCCAAAAACCTGACTAGCTGTCAAAGTATGAATATCCTCATTATTTAAAAAAGCCTTTTTTAGCTGTTTTACATCTGCTAGATCAGCCAAAATTCTCATCTCAACTTGATTGTAGTCTGCTGAAATCAATTTGTGGTTTTTTTCAGAAACAAATGCTTTTCTTATATCCTTACCATCATCTGATTTTATTGGAATATTTTGTAAATTTGGATCACTGGATGCAAGTCTACCTGTTGTAGTAGCTGCTAACAAAAAAGATGTATGAACTCTTTTAGTATTTTGATTTATATGCTCTGGTAAAGCATCTGAGTAAGTGTTTTTAAGTTTACTAATTTGCCTCCATTCCAAGATGAGTTTTGGAAATTCATAACCTTTAAAAGCTAGGTCCTCTAAAACTGAAGCACTAGTTGCAAAACTTCCCTTCTTTGTTTTTTTTAAAGCTGCTATTTTTAAATCATTATACATTATTTCACCAAGTTGCTTAGTTGATCCGATATTAAATGTTTTCTTTGAAATCTTAAAAATAGATTTTTCTAATTTTTCGATTTTAGTTGAAAATTTTGAAGACAGTTTGTTGAGCGAAGATTTATCAAGTTTAATACCTTTTATCTCCATCTCTGCTAGTATTTTAATTAAAGGTTTTTCAAATAACTCATAAATATTCAATAATTTTTCTGCTTTTAATGATTTTAAAAAAATTTTATACAATCTAAATGTAATATCTGCATCTTCAGCCGCATAATCTTTAGCTTCAGATACATTAACTTCAGAAAAATTAAGTTGTTTTTTCCCTGTCCCAACTAAATCTTTAAATTTAATAGTTTTATGACCTAGATGGATCTCTGAAAGCGTATCCATATTATGCCTATTTTTACCAGCATCTAGTGTGTAAGACATAAGCATAGTATCTTCCATAGAATTTAAAGTTATTCCACGGTGATAAAAAACAATAAAATCAAATTTAATATTTTGTCCAATTTTTTTAATACTCTCATCCTCTAAATAATTCTTAAGAATGCTTAAGACTTTTTTTTCGTTAAGATTATGTCCACTAACGTGATTTAGTGGAATGTAACACGCATTTCCAATTCTGTTAGAAATTGATATACCTACTAAGTTTGCTGTATGAGGGTCTAATGAACTTGTTTCAGTATCTATTACAAATTCACCTATTTCCTCCGATTGTTTCATCCAATCTTCAATTTCTTTCTCATTTTTAATTAATTGATAATTTTTTTTCTTAATTTCTGTGATTTTTTCTGAATTTTTATCAATATCTTTAGTTGCAGGATTATTTGTACCTCCATACTTTGAGATGGCAGAACTCAACAGCCTATTAAATTCCATTTCTCTAAGAAAAGCATAAAGCTTGTTTTGATCAACACTTTTCAATATGAACTCTTCAATTTTATTTTTTACAGGCACATCTTTTTTTAATGTAACTAGTTTTTTACTTATAATTGCATCGTCCTTGTTATTTATTAAAGTTTCTCTTCTTTTATTTTGTTTTATTTTTGATGCATTTCTTAATAAATTTTCTAAAGTTCCATATTGGTTTATCAATTCAGCCGCAGTTTTAACTCCTATACCAGGTACACCTGGCACGTTATCTGTGCTATCACCAGCTAAAGATTGGACATCTATTACTTTTTCAGGACTAACTCCAAATTTATTATGTACATCTTCTTGATTTATAAATTTGTTCTTCATTGGATCATAAATTCTTACTCCTTTTTTATAAAGCTGCATTAAATCTTTGTCGGAAGAAACAATTGTTACTTTTGCACCTAAGTCTAAAATTTTCTCTACATAAGTTGCAATTAAATCATCTGCCTCATAATTGATTAACTCAATTGAAGGTAAATTAAATGCTTTTACAGATTTCCTGATGTATTCAAATTGAGGAATTAGATCGTCAGGTGCGTCAGATCTATTTCCTTTATACTCTGAATATATTTCATTTCTAAAATTTTTTCTTGCTGAGTCAAATATTACAGCAAAGTGAGTCGGTTTTTCTAAATTATCATCTGATTTAGAGTCCTCTAATAATTTAAAAAGCATATTGCAAAAACCGCTGACAGCACCTACTGGCAATCCATCACTTTTTCTAATTAAAGGAGGAAGGGCATAATATGCTCTAAAAATGTATCCCGAACCATCTATCAAGTAAAAATGGTCACTTTTTTTAATTTTCTCCATAATGTAATGATATCTTAATTTTTATAAATGTAATAAATGTATGCCCTCATATGAATAAAAAAAACGTATTAACTGTTAAAAACTTGAATAAAGTTTATTCAAAAAACGGTTCTAAACAAACTCACGCGCTTAATAATTTAAACTTAGAAGTGAAAGAAGGTGAAATTTTTGGACTATTAGGACCAAATGGTGCTGGAAAGAGTACATTTATAAACATATTAGGTGGATCAGTTGTAAAAACTGCTGGTGAAGTAAATGTTTGGGGGTTTAACTTAGATAAAAATCCTAGACAAGTTAGAGCCTCTATTGGTATTGTTCCACAAGAAGTAAACTTCGATCCATTTTTTAGTCCTAGAAAACTCTTAGAGCTTCAAGCAGGACTATATGGAATTAAAGAAAAAGATAGAATTACAGATACTATACTGAAGTTGGTATCATTAGAAGAACAAGCTGACAGTTATGCTAGAGCCTTATCTGGTGGTATGAAGAGAAGATTACTTGTAGCAAAAGCGATGGTACATCAACCTCCAATTATAATTTTGGACGAACCTACCGCAGGTGTTGATGTGGAGCTTAGAAATACATTATGGGAAAATGTGAAATCTTTGAACAAACAAGGGGTAACTACAATACTAACAACACATTACCTCGAGGAAGCAGAAAAAATGTGTGATCGGATTGGTATTCTAAATGGAGGAAAATTAGTTGCTTTAGATACAACTAAAAATCTCTTAGAAAGAATTCAAACAAAAATTGTTTATGTCACCACAGATAAAAAAACTAATATTAACGACAACACTTTTGAGTCATTAAAAGTTATATCAAATGACGGAAACAGGTTAGTTTTATCATATGAGAAGAGTAAACTAAGCATAGACTTAATAATCTCGGAAATTAAAAAACAAGATATAAAAATACAAGATATTTCAACTGATGATGGAGATCTTGAAGATGTATTTTTAAGACTTACTAAAAATTAAATTATTTTGGAGATCTTTTAGACAAAATTCTTTGAAGAGTTCTTCTATGCATTTTTAGTCTTCTTGCAGTTTCAGAGACATTTCTGTTACATAACTCAAAAACTCTGTGTATGTGCTCCCATTTTACTCTATCCGCGGACATTGGGTTTTCAGGAGGAGCAGGTTTTTGGTTTGGATCAGCTAAAAGTGCTTTTTCAACGTCATCTGCATCCGCAGGCTTAGCAATATAATCGATTGCACCCTCTTTAATTGCAGCAACTGCCGTAGGGATATTACCATATCCAGTTAACATAATAATTCTGCTTTTAAGATTTCCCTTTTGAATTTCCTTAACTACCTCTAGTCCATTTCCATCATTTAATCTAAGGTCGACGACTGCAAATGCTGGATTTTGGGATTTTACGGTCTCTATACCAATCTTTACACTTTCAGCTTGTGTAACTGTAAAGCCTTTTTTTTCCATAGCTCTAGCCAATCTTTGTCTAAATGGATTGTCATCGTCTACTATTAAAAGTGATTTATCCTCAAAATCACTTAATTTTTGGAGTGGTGGTTGGTTGATCATAGCTCTTATATGGAAGTAAATTTTAATATTTCAATAGCATTATTTACTTTACATTATTAATTATTTCCCATAAATGCTGCATTTATGAAACTTGCATACGAGATATGCAGGTTTTTTTTGTAAATTTTTTTTAGAGGTGCAGATATGCAAAAATTTAAGTCAGTTGAAGAATTGGTTAATCAACTGAGACCAACAGGACCTGTTTATTGTATTAGAAAGAAGTCAATCAAATTGGCTTCAAAATACTTTCAAAAAAATTTCCCTGGAAAAATACTTTATGCGTTAAAAACCAACCCTCATCCAGTAGTTCTTAAAACTATTGTTGAAAGCGGGATTAATCGTTTTGATGTGGCATCTATCAAAGAAATAGAGGCTATTAGAAAAATAAGTCCAAATGCAAATTGTTCTTATATGCATACAGTTAAAAGTAGAGAAAGCATTAAAGAGGCATATTTCAAATATAATGTTAAGGCCTTTTCTTTGGATACTAAAGATGAATTAATAAAAATTTTAGAAAGTACAAATTACGCTAAAGACTTAGAGTTATTTGTTAGAGTGTCTGTATCTAATGAACATGCAGAAATTGATTTATCAAAAAAATTTGGCGCAATTAATACTGAAGCAACTGGATTACTTAGATTAACAAAACAATATTCTAAAAAAATTGGACTTAGTTTTCATGTTGGTTCACAATGTATGCACCCAATATCTTATTCAAAAGGAATATTTGAAATAGGTAATATAATTAAAAAAACTAAAATTATTCCAAATGTAATTAACGTTGGAGGAGG